>JAATGO010000321.1 GCA_015654605.1 Betaproteobacteria bacterium | reverse complement strand
CGAGATCGTCTCGACCGCGCAATTGCAGAAGGCGCTGTCGGTGATCCGCGAGGTGAAGGGCTTGCTGGAAGACAGGCGGCAATAGGGATTGCGGCCGGCGGCAGAGTGCCCGGAAAGAATTTTAGAAAAATCTTTCCGGCGGCACTAGCCAAAAATAAAAAATGCCCATATAATCTCGCTTCTTCACTAGGCGCGTAGCTCAGCTGGTTAGAGCACTACCTTGACATGGTAGGGGTCGTTGGTTCGAGTCCAATCGTGCCTACCAAGATGACTTTGGTTGGAATAACTGATCGTTTATCTTGGTTTTTCTAGAGAAAGCTTTGGGTATTTGCCATTATTGCGCCGATTACCTCTACCGCCAGTTTTCATCTTCTTTATCTCCTTTCTTTTCTGTTGCTGGCGCTACCCCATAAACGGGAGATGGGTTTTCATTAAACACAATTGATCACCCCGTTCCAACTGCATTGAGCCAAGACTTACATAGGTAGTTTTCAACGTTTCTAAAGCCATAGGCTCGGCGTGAGAGTATCTCCATTTTGGTAGGGAATCCTTCAGTAATGCCATTGGATTTGGAGAAACGCCACATCTCACAACCCTACTGTATATGCTATCTATTGGGGGCATCGGTATTATCTCCATTAAACCTATTTCTCCTAAATTCAAATTTAATGAATACTGATCGCCCCCCGTTTATGAGGTAGAGCCCAGGCACTTGTAAGTGGAATCCAGTATACTGTTTGCCATATTTCAATGGGAAATCGAAAGGATAGCGAAGATGCAGGCGATTGAGATTACTGAATATGGCGCTCCAGAGGTTTTGCAATTATGTGAGCGCCCGCTACCACAGTTAAAGGCGGGAGAAGTATTGATCAAAGTACATGCAGCAGGCGTTAATCGTCCAGATGTTTTTCAGCGGCAAGGATGGTATGCGCCTCCTGCGGGAGCATCAGACCTGCCTGGTCTGGAAGTGGCAGGAGAAATCGTAGACGGTGACGATGACGATTTGAGCCGCAGTGGATTTAAGCGTGGTGATATTGTCTGCGCGCTCGTACAAGGGGGCGGATATGCGCAATATTGCGCAGCGCCACTGAAACAATGTTTGCCTGTACCGCAAGGGTTGACGGCATTGGAGGCAGCATCATTACCAGAAAATTATTTTACTGTCTGGAGTAATGTTTTTGATCGTGCACATCTGGCCGAAGGCGAGACCTTGCTTGTGCAAGGGGGAAGTTCTGGGATTGGGGTAACAGCAATTCAGATAGCGACAGCATTGGGACATCGGGTGTTGGCAACGGCAGGCTCAGATGATAAATGCGGTAGTTGTGTAGCATTGGGTGCTGAACGCGCGATCAATTATCGCACAGAAGATTTTGAAGTTGTGGTGAAAGAGGTGACGGCAAACAAGGGTGTTGACGTTATTCTTGATATGGTAGGAGGAGATTACCTGCCGCGCCAGATACGTTCGTTGGCAGATGATGGTCGCCTGGTAATTATTGCACTATTGGGAGGCACTCGAGCAGAACTGGATATGGCGCAATTATTACGTCGGAGACTCACTGTCACTTCTTCGACCTTAAGGCCTCGATCAGAGGCATTTAAGGCGGCAATTGCATCACAATTGCGTGAACGAGTATGGCCGTTGCTAAGCCATGGCGTCATCCGACCTGTTATTTACAAAACTTTCCCTCTGGCACAGGCTGCGCAGGCACACGCTTTGATGGAGTCTAGCGCGCATGTTGGGAAAATTATGTTGACGTTGGAATAAGAGTGCGTCTAGCTGACATAGAAAGGAATAGCTGAATGATGGGGTGAGTACGCTGCTGCGTGTTTTGTCTGACTCAGACTAATGTTGTTCTTGGTTTGACCAGGTTTGCTTAGGCGCGATAGAATGCGAGGTTATTGAAAATACTCACTGCATATGCGTCAACGACTTGTTGCTGGTAATTGGAAGATGAATGGTAGTTTGGCTACCAATGCGGCATTAATTGCCGCTATTCGTGCAGGACTGAGCAAACTGTCTACGGTGGATGTCGTGACATGTGTGCCAGCCCCTTACCTGGCACAAGTACAGGCGGCTATTGCGGGCAGTGTACTAAAGTTGGGTGCGCAAGATGTATCGGCTCATACTTTTGGTGCTTATACGGGAGAAATAGCAGCGGAAATGCTGGTCGAATTTTCCTGTACGTATGTTATTGCCGGGCATTCCGAACGGCGAGCAATGCATGGAGAAACATATGCAGTGGTGTCGGCCAAGGCTATTGCTGCACTGAAGTCTGGGCTGATTCCCATCATTTGTGTTGGTGAAACGCTGGCGCAGCGAGAAGCGGGACAAACCAATGCTGTTGTTGGTAGTCAACTTGATGTCGTGTTAGAGGCACTAGATGCCGATGGTTTGGCAAATATTGTGGTGGCCTATGAGCCAGTGTGGGCCATTGGTACTGGTAGGACAGCGACACCGGAAATAGCGCAGGAAGTGCATGCGATGTTGCGAGGCAGGTTGGCTCGGCACAGTGCGCAAGCGGCAGCAGAAGTAAGAATATTGTACGGTGGCAGTATGAAACCGGATAATGCAGAGCAATTATTGGCAATGCCAGATATCGATGGTGGATTGATAGGCGGTGCCGCATTAAAAGCAGCGGATTTTCTGGCAATTATTCAGGCCGCTCAACATAGCTGAACGAAATAATTGAATGAAATTACACGAGATCGGAAATTGTTAAATGGATACTTTTTTTACTATTGTTGTCGTGGTTCAGGTGCTTGCTGCACTGGTAATCATTGGTTTGGTGTTACTGCAGCATGGTAAAGGTGCTGATATGGGAGCGGCTTTTGGTTCGGGTGCTTCTGGTAGCTTGTTTGGAGCGACAGGCTCTTCCAATTTTTTATCCAAATCGACTGGCGTTGCTGCTGCGATTTTTTTTGCAGCAACGTTAGCACTGGTATATCTAGGCAGTCATCGTACTACGCAAGGTGGTGGTATCATGGATAATTTGCCCGCGCAGGTAACAACGCCATCAACTACTCCTCCGTCGGCAACAGGAGCAGTTGAATCAGCACCAGCAACTTCTTCTGCTGTAACGAAGCCTGCTGATGCATCTAGTCAGATTCCGAAATAATTTGTTTCGAGGATCGCAATAATCGGTGCAGTTTCAAGTAGTTTATTAAGTTTTAGTGCGATTGCGCATTGAACAAGAGCATCAAAAAAGAGTACAATTGCAAGATTAGCCGACGTGGTGAAATTGGTAGACACGCTATCTTGAGGGGGTAGTGGCGAAAGCTGTACGAGTTCGAGTCTCGTCGTCGGCACCATGTGGTACATAAAGCATTTATATTTGAGAGAAAGCCAGCAAAGGACTAATCCTGGAGCTGGCTTTTTGTCGAGAGTAATATCATTTGGTATTGAGAATCATTTCGGATCATTTTGTTAATCACAGCATAGATACCACTACTTATTATCGTGAACCTCGAAAATTACTTTCCCGTCTTATTATTTATTCTGGTTGGTACCGCAGTAGGCATTGCTCCTCAATTGCTTGGTCGTCTGCTTGGTCCCCATCGCCCTGACACGGCAAAAACATCTCCTTATGAATGTGGTTTCGAGGCATTTGAAGATGCGCGCATGAAGTTTGATGTGCGTTATTACCTCGTAGCTATTTTGTTTATTCTGTTCGATTTAGAAACTGCATTTTTCTTCCCCTGGGGGGTCGCTATGCGCGATCTCGGTTGGTCGGGTTTTGTCACGATGATGGTATTCATCGTTGAATTTATCGTCGGATTTTGGTACATCTGGAAAAAAGGTGCACTGGATTGGGAGTAATTTATGTCAATTGAAGGTGTGTTAAACGAGGGGTTTGTCACCACATCTCTCGATAAGGTAATTAATTGGACCCGCACCGGCTCTATGTGGCCAATGACGTTTGGTTTAGCTTGCTGCGCGATTGAAATGATGCACGTTGGTGCATCACGTTATGACCTGGATCGTTTTGGCATTATGTTCCGTCCATCGCCACGCCAGTCTGACGTGATGATTGTTGCTGGTACCTTATGCAACAAGATGGCACCAGCTTTGCGCAAGGTGTACGACCAGATGGCTGAACCGCGTTGGGTGATTTCAATGGGTTCCTGCGCGAATGGTGGCGGCTATTATCATTATTCCTATTCCGTTG
>JAATGO010000326.1 GCA_015654605.1 Betaproteobacteria bacterium | reverse complement strand
CCTCTCTCTATGCAACAAATCAATTCTAACGCAATGCCATTACCAGCGCTTGTCAATCGCGGTTTCCAGTAAAGGGCGCAACTTTTCCGCTATCGCCTCCCGAGCTCGGAAAATTCTGCTACGCACCGTTCCAATAGGACAGCCCATTACATCGGCAATTTCATCGTAACTCAAGCCCTCAATCTCGCGCAGAGTAATTGCCGTTCGCAACTCCTCGGGTAACGCATCCATTGCTACATTGACCGTCTGCGCAATCTGCTTGGTCGCCAACATCGATTCTGGGGTATTGATATCTCTTAGGTGCTCGCCATCGTCAAAAGTTTCAGCTTCTTCTGCATCCGCATCTGTCGATGTTGGTGCTCTACGTCCTAACGTCACCAAATAGTTCTTGGCTGTATTAATTCCAATCCGGTAAAGCCAAGTATAAAAGGCAGAGTCCCCCCGAAACTGCGGAAGAGCACGATATGCCTTAATAAAAGACTCCTGCACAACATCCTCAGCTTCTGCCTGGTCACGAACAAGCCTTGCCACTAGTCGCATTAGCTTTCGTTGATATTTGGCAACTAATAGTTCGAACGCCTTTTTGTCACCGCGCTGTACTCGCTCGACAAGCAGTTGGTCGATTTCGCGTTCCGTCGTCAAATTCAGTTCCCTTATTTTTCCGCCAATTGCGTGCAAACCGAAGCATAGACAGACTGCAACACGATAAATTCAGGCACGTGAGTAATTTTTTTTAAGAGGTTGTATATGTAATAACATCCCTGCACTGACTTGCGCTCCAGCAACAAGCCACTTTTAACGAACGAAATACTTCTTTTGATACAGCATCAGGCAATATAAGTACTGTCTGCACTTTCCCATTTTCAAGTTTGATACGTAGCAATAATAAATTAGCCCAAACAGTTGAACCAACCAACAGTTGCCCCAATTCACCATGTACGCCTCGATGGCCAATCCTTGCTTCAGCTTGACAAGAATAATCCACCAGTCGAACCTGTCCACTACCTGTAATATGCAATCCCATTATTTTTCTATTTTGCAAAATACAGAAATAACCAATGCAAGCCATCAACTCACAGACAAAAAATATCACCATCCGCGAAAAAATGGAAAGATGTCCCCCAATAAACGAATAAACAACGGCAACACCTATCATTGCAATCATGGCCACAATAACTGCCATCCCCCCAAAAAACAGGCGTGAAGGCACTATATTTGTAGAAACCGCTATTGACATAAGAGCAATAAAGAAAGTCCTAATATCAAATAAAAATCAGCTGACTTTCTCTGTCATTAATTGCTAGACCGAGTTATACCTTACCGAATACCAAGGTACCATTAGTACCACCAAATCCAAACGAATTTTTGACAGCAATATCGATTTTTAAATCACGTGCTTCATTAGCACAATAATCAAGATCGCATTCTGGATCCTGCTCAAAAATATTGATTGTTGGGGGTGAAATTTGATGATGCAATGCTAGCACTGTAAATACTGACTCCAGCCCTCCTGCTCCACCGAGCAAATGACCTGTCATCGATTTTGTTGAATTCACAACCAGCTTATATGCATGCTCACCGAATGCAGCCTTGATAGCATCAGTTTCATTCTTATCGCCCAAAAGCGTCGATGTACCATGTGCATTTAAATACTGAACCTGGTTAGCATTAATCTCTGCATCACGCAATGCAGACTGCACACAACGACGAGGGCCATTCACTTCAGGAGTCGTAATGTGATATGCATCTCCACTCATACCAAAGCCAATAACTTCTGCGTAAATTTTAGCGCCACGCGCTTTGGCATGCTCATACTCTTCCAGCACCATGACACCTGCACCTTCGCCAAGAACAAAGCCATCACGGCCTTTATCCCATGGTCGCGATGCGGTCACAGGATCATCATTACGAGTCGACAAAGCGCGAGCTGATGTAAAACCACCTAGTCCCAATGGGGACACGCTGGCTTCCGCACCGCCAGCAATCATGCCATCCGCGTCACCATATTTGATGATGCGTGCAGCGGCACCTATGCAATGCAGACCTGTTGTACAAGCTGTTGCAATCGCCAAATTAGGTCCTTTCAAACCATACTTGATTGAAAGATTACCTGAAATCATATTAATGATTGATGCAGGTATAAAGAATGGACTAATACGACGCGGGCCACGCTTAGTCAACTCTTCGTGTGTTTGCTCAATCAATGGCAAGCCGCCAATGCCGGAGCCAATAATAACACCGATACGGTCAGCATTTTCTTCTGTAATCGTTAGACCACTATCGACCATAGCTTGCATTCCAGCTGCCATGCCATAATGGATAAAGGTATCCATATG
>JAATGO010000369.1 GCA_015654605.1 Betaproteobacteria bacterium | reverse complement strand
CTCCAAGGCACCTTCTGCGGCTAGCTGACGTATCGCTTCACGTACTGGCATTGCACTCGTTCCCAACGCTTCTGCCAGGTTTTTGAGTGTCAGCTTTTGCCCTGGATGAACTTGCCCTGCTAGTAGCAATTCTCGTAAATCCTGGTAAACGCGTTGTGACAACGTCGTATGCGCAATTTTGCGCATATGTGATAAATCGGCTTGCAGGATATTTTCCATAATAAATACGCTAATGAATTTTCACCAAAATCGCCTACGGTTTAGCACAAAACACCAGGTTACTGCGGGGTATAAGCTTGCTATGCGCATTGAGTTGCCATAAAGAATCATCGAAGCTATGTTTAAGTACTTCTGAGTATCTTCCGTCCAGTAACACCACCACATGACGCACTGCAAATTGACAAAAATATATCGCATTCTATATATTTGATCAAATATCAAAAGTATATTTATATTAAAAATAAATAGTGTTCAAAATCTTGCATGTATTGGCAATAAATTCATTGACGCAAGGCAACTAGGTAACTGCAACGCTCACAGTATCCTGCGCGACGAGACACATTGACTTTCATAAATAAGGATGCAGGCAAATGGAGACAAATGTAAAAAAGAAGCGTGTCGTTGTGACCGCCGGAGCTCAAGGTATTGGACTCGCCATTACAGAGGCTTTTATCAAAGAAGGCGCACAAGTTCATATCTGTGATGTCAATAATGACTTTCTGTTACAGGCAAAAAAACAATTTTCCGACGTGAAGGGGATCAGCTTTAGCCAAACTGATGTCGCCAACGAAGTACAGGTTGATGCTATGTTTAACGATATCTCGCAACGCTGGGGAACACTGGATATATTAGTAAATAATGCAGGAATTGCAGGACCCACCGCAAAAGTGGAAGACATCAGCCTGTCGGATTGGGAACAAACCATCGCAGTCAATCTAACCGGTCTATTCTTATGTACGCGTCGCGCGGTTCCTCTCATTAAGGCTGCAGGTGGTGGTTCCATCGTTAATTTATCCTCCGTTGCTGGTCGCCTTGGATTCGCATTACGTACACCCTATTCTGCTTCAAAATATGGTGTCATCGGTTTAACGGAAAGTTGGGCAATCGAGTTAGGGCCATCCAACATTCGTGTTAATGCCATTTTGCCTGGTGTCGTCGCAGGAGATCGTCAGGAACGTATCATTGCCGCTAAAGCGGCGTCCTATGGCATTGATCACAAAGCCATGCGTGAACGTATTCTGTCCAAAGTATCCATGAGAAAAATGGTGACGCCACAAGATGTCGCAAATCAAATTATTTTCATTTGTTCGTCAGCTGGCTCCGCTATCAGTGGCCAAAGTCTATCGGTATGTGGCAATGTAGAACAGCTCGGGTAACTCCTTCTCTGTGTCTTCGCCAATATCTCAACAATATCGCCTTATATCAGGAACCACTCACATGAGTAAGCCTCGCAAAGTTATTATCACTTGTGCCGTCACTGGCGCTATTCATACCCCCTCTATGTCGCCTTACCTGCCAGTCACACCAGAAGAAATTGCCACTGCGGCAATTGATGCTGCAAATGCTGGCGCTGCCATTGTCCACTTACATGCACGCAATCCTGTCGATGGCAAACCGACTCAAGATCCTGATGAGTTTCGCAAATTTCTACCTGCAATCAAGACTGCATCAGATGTTGTCATCAATCTCACCACAGGTGGCTCACCTACCATGGCAGTAGAAGAACGCCTCCAACCAGCTCTACAATTAAAACCGGAAGTCGCTTCCTTGAACATGGGATCGATGAATTTTGGTCTGTATGAAATGCTGAACCGTTTCAAGGATTTTAAATATGATTGGGAACAACCTTATCTCGCGAATTCTGACGATCTTATTTTCCGCAACACATTCAAGGATATCGCCCATATTCTGACTGCTTGTAGCGCAAACCAGACACGTTTTGAAATTGAATGTTATGACATCGGTCATCTCTACACCGCCGCCCACTTCATTGATCGCGGTTTAATTAAACCACCTTTCCTGATTCAATCTGTTTTCGGTTTACGTGGCGGTATTGGTAACGATGTAGAAGATGTATTGCATATGAAACGTACCGCTGACAGATTGTTTGGCGATGCCTATTTATGGTCTGTCTTAGGAGCAGGACGTAGCCAAATACCAATTGCGACATTATCATCAGCAATCGGTGGTAACGTCCGCGTTGGCCTAGAAGACTCTCTCTGGGATGGCCCTGGCCAACTAGCGAAAAGCAACGCCGCTCAGGTAAAACGTATACGTACCGTCATTGAAGCCCTGTCATTGGATATCGCCACCCCAGATGAAGCGCGCACAATGTTGAATTTAAAAGGAAAAAATAATACTGGCTTTTAATTCAGCTTTTAGTAAGGTATTACGTAATGTTGGAACATAGTCATTACCTTGATGTGCACTCTGGCGATGTGCGTATCGATCATATTCCCGATAGCAATCAACAGGACTAGCAAGGTCAGTAACTTCAGTTACAATCATGCTATCTGAAAGACAAACGACTATGCGCCAATATCTCGATTTCATGCGCCATGTTTATCAACATGGCAACCAAAAAACTGATCGCACAGGCACTGGTACCCGTTCGGTATTCGGCTATCAAATGCGCTTCAATCTACAAGATGGCTTCCCACTGCTTACCACAAAGAAACTTCATCTAAAATCGATCATTCATGAATT
>JAATGO010000305.1 GCA_015654605.1 Betaproteobacteria bacterium | reverse complement strand
CTGCATTACCAGCTGCACCTGCTACTGAGCACAGGCTAGCAGCATTATTGGCAGAAACAGGAAAAACTGTAATCGGGTTAGCCCCCCCTTGATCAATCTGAGTCCAACCATTCGCGCCACTTATCATACTGATACAGACATCTTGCGGAACAGAATTATAGGTAATAGTAAAATTTCCTGTAGTAGAACCTAGCACTGTGACACTCCCTCCCCAACTATTCGTGATCGTTCCCGCAGTAGCATCTCTTGCTAAGGTTGAAGGGATCGCATTAGCAATCAATAGGTTCGGCACAAGCGATCCGTCTGGATACGTTTGTCCTATATACAGTTTTCGGATAGCGGTACGTATGGCAATCACCTCCTCCGTCGACTGATTCGACTTCGCGCTACTAAATGCACCAGTCAGTAATGACACGGCACCAAGTACAACTAGGGCCGCTATACCTAGATATGCAATCCCCTCCAACAAAGAAGCTCCACGTTGTCGCTCAATGGAATTATTTGCGGATAACTTGAGATGCTTTACGATAACCTTACATTCATTATTCATTATTCCTTCCCCTATCATGGTAATAACTTAATGCACACTATGAGTTAATGCGGCAATTTCCTGCTGAATCCCAAAAAATCCTACAACCAGCCAACCAATTACCATAGCCATCACGACTATCGCAAAACCATTTAACACCTTCATGCGTAACGCAATCGTTTCCACTCCTTGCTCCATCCATTCATCTGCCATTAACTTCAGAGCCTCAGAGAATCCCTTATATTCAGCGTACACACACAAATCATCAATAATTTCCTGTGATGGAAAATCATAACCTGCATTACGTAGCGCCTCACCACAATTAAGGCCGGAACGAACACCCAGCAGAGCCCCATTCAATCTTTCTCGTAACCAGGGTTGCGCCATTCCAGACAAACGAATCAACGATTTCTCAACCGTTACACCTGCTGCTTGCAATGCAGAAAAAGCCATAAGAAAACCGCTACCCACCATCAATCGATAAATTGAATAGGGAGGAATGCGATCCACCAGAATTCGCAGACTTCCACGCCAATGTGGCATAGACAAAAACAATAACGCAAGAAAAATGACTACAGCAATGATGGCGTACAACATCCAATTCTGGACCCACAACGACATGAAATACAAAGACTTCGCTGCACCATGCCACCCAGATGGATCAATCATCTTGGTGAACTGGGGAATCACTCGTGTACCAAATACATAGACATACACAATAATCAGAAAAAATATCGCCAAGGGATATGCCATACCACCAAGGATCACTGCTTTTATTTTTTTACTTGCCTGAACCACATTAATGACTGACATCAGGGTAACTTCCATTTTCCCTGACTGCTCACCTGCCATCAGTATCATTTGTTCTGACTTTGGTATCCACCATTCCAAACCATCTGATAAAAGTCGTCCATTTTGAACTGTCCGACGACAATCATCCAGAATGATAGCTAGAGGTTCTTTTGTTTTTTTCCCTTGCTCTGAAGCTCGATCACGCAGCTCTTCCAGTATCTTCAGTAATGGCAAACCATTCGAAAGCATCTTGGCTATTTTTCGATATAGCCTCAAACGCACCGAATCTGTAAACTGGGTTCTAGCCCACCACCGATTAATATCAGGCAACACTACCACCCTCCACTACATGTAAATAAGGCGAAGGCTGCATCAATTCACGTGTAAAGTGGCCTACTACTTTTTCTGCCATACGAGGATCAAGTAAACCAGCGGCGACTTTCTCAATGGCGTGATCCAACATCGTTCGACCTCCCAACTCTTTTATCCAATAATGAATCGCCTCTGTTTTTTCTCCACGTCTCACATATCGAAAAAACTGATCATCCGGAATAATGATTTCAGCAACTACCGTACGCCCTATCGTTCCATGATTCTCACACTTATCACACCCAGAACCAGTAATATAAATATTTTCCAGTGTGGGAGATACTGCCTGCCTGACTCTAGCTAAAGTCGCTGGAGACACTTCATGTGGAAATTCTGCCAATAAGCGTTTGCAATGTGGACAAAGTATTTTTACCAGTCGCTGACTAATGAGTCCCGTAACGACAGTATGATCTGCGATCAAGCTAATTTCCATCCCAAGATCCAGCATTCTATCGACAATTGCCAAAGCACTATTGGCATGTACCGTTGTCCATACCTGATGTCCTGTCATCGAGGCACGCAAAGCATTCTGTGCCGATGCTCGATCTCGCACCTCTCCGATCATAATCGTATCAGGATCCAGTCGCATCGCATTTGAAATTGCTGCCGCGAACAAACGGGAACGTTCTTCTTCATTACCAGCATTTGTTACAGCTGTCTGTACGGCACCTTCAATCGGATATTCGACCGGATCTTCAATGGTCAACACATGCAACTT
>JAATGO010000184.1 GCA_015654605.1 Betaproteobacteria bacterium | reverse complement strand
TGGAAAGCCTTGACGATCAGGCTGCGCAGGCAGGATTACAGTCTTTGCTCGACAAGCGTACTGAGCAGGAGCGGGCACTGGCAGATGTGCGGCATGAACTCGATCAACTGTCACAGTTATTGCGTCAGCATGATGAAAATCGCTTGCAGGTCGAGCGTAGTTTACAGCCTCAACGGGATCGCATTACCGAATTGCAATTGAAAGAGCAGGCGGCACGCCTCAATCAGGAGCAATTTACACAAGCGCTAGCAGATACACAGGCTGATGAAGAGGCTTTAGCGCAAAAACTGACCGATGATATGCGTCCTTCCTACTTGCAAGGGGAAGTGACACGTTTGACAAATGCCATTAATGCGTTAGGTGCGGTCAATTTAGCGGCGCTTGATGAGTTGGCACAGGCTTCAGAACGTAAAAATTTCCTTGATGCACAGTACGCTGATTTGAACGAGGCCATCACAACACTGGAAGATGCGATCCATAAGATCGATATCGAAACACGAGATTTGTTGCAAGATACATTCGATAAAGTCAACACCCACTTTGCAGAACTATTCCCGATTCTATTTGGTGGTGGTCAGGCGAAACTGATCATGACAGGGGATGAAATTCTCGATTCAGGTGTACAGGTCATGGCGCAGCCACCGGGCAAGAAAAATGCAACGATTCATTTGCTGTCTGGCGGTGAAAAAGCACTAACAGCAACGGCATTGGTATTCTCCATGTTTCAACTCAATCCAGCACCTTTCTGTTTGTTGGACGAAGTGGATGCACCATTGGATGACGCTAATACCGAGCGGTTCTGTAATATGGTTAAGCGCATGTCTGCACATACACAATTTTTATTTATTTCACACAATAAGATTGCAATGGAGATGGCGCATCAGTTGATTGGTGTGACGATGCAAGAACAAGGGGTGTCGCGCATTGTTGCGGTGGATATGGAGTCCGCAGCTAACTTTACTTCTGACGAAAGAGCAGCATGAGCACTGAACGCTTGTATAGTGTATGGTGACCCTTTTCCCGGCATGATGAGGCCAGCTTGACAACTTTTGCCGGGGACACTACCCTAATTGGAACGTAATTGATGCGTGCATATTGATGAATATTATCAAAATTTCCTCTGTATTTTGTCAAATGATCTTGCAGCGATATGGTCGCCAGGGTCGGCGGGTTTACGTCCACAGTGTTTCGGATCGTACCGCGAAGAAAATTAAGAATGAAAATTTCTTAACGTATTGTGGGGCGTTTCTGGCATGACGGACCTACAAATTAGTTTGATTATTATTGGTGGCCTGATTGTCATTGGTGTGTTTTCCTACAATAAGTGGCAAGAACACAAGACCAGAAAAACAGTTGAGCGTGCATTTTCATCCGAATACGGCGATGTATTGATGAATCCAGACGCAGCAAGCTCCTCGATGGGCGAGCGCCTGGAGCCAGTATTGCACGCCTCTGGAGTAGAAATCGGGGAAGATGGTGTCGCAGCTATTGATGAGACAATTTACCGCTCCGTTGATGTAGCGCAAGATATGAAAGATGCTTATGGGAGCCATGCTGATCATAATATGGCATCAGCAATGGAGCCAGTGTCACGCCAACCACGTGAATTGCCCGTCGATGCACTGATTGATTGCGATATTCCTATTGCTTTAGAATCTTCTGTACGCGGTGAAAAGATATTGTCGGCGATAAAGAACCTACGTCATATAGGGAACAAGCCAGTTCATTTTATAGGGCGTACGGATGAGAATGAGTGGGAAGCAGTTGCGCATGGCAACGTATATATGGCGCTATTAGCAGGAATACAGTTGGCAAATCGGACTAATCCACTCAATGAGCTGGAATACTCTGAGTTTGTGATGCGTTTGCGGGAGTTTACCGATACCATTAATGCGGAACCTGAAATTCCAGACATGGTTGAGGTCATAAAAATTGCTCAGTCATTACATCAGTTCATCGTGGATCACGATGTTCAGTTAGGTGTGAATGTGCAGAGTAACGGTGCTCCCTGGAATATCACTACATTGTTGTCTGCATTGGCACGGCAGGGCTTTGATCAGCGTACTAATAGTCATTTGGTCATGCAGGATGGTGAAGGTGAAGTGTTGTTTTCATTGTTGACTAATGCTACTCAGGCTGCAGAAACAACAGATCGGCTAACCTTGCTCCTGGATGTGCCACGGGTTGATCCAGCACGTGATGGCTATGGCGCATTGATTGCTTGTGCTAAATCTTTGGCTATGCGCCTGGATGGAACGGTTGTTGATGATAGTCATAATGCATTATCAGATGCTGCACTTGCCGATATCGCAGAACAGGTGAGTGCTTTTTACAGTGCAATGGAAGCGGCTGATATTCCAGGCGGATCCAGCCGTGCAATGCGTTTGTTTAGCTGATATTGCCTCACACTCGGCACACTGTGCTAAAGAAGCAATAACTCTCCCATGCCAATTGATTTATTTTCACATCCAGCCTCAGTAAGTGACAGGCAAGCACGAGCTAAATGGCTCAAGTCTGTGCTCGATTATCATAATCATGCGTATTATGTTTTGGACGATCCGAGTATCCCAGATGCAGAGTATGACAAGCTATTTCAGGAACTGGTGGCGCTAGAGCAGGATCATCCGGAACTGATGACTTCAGATTCGCCGACGCAGCGTGTCGGAAGTGCGCCTTTATTGCAATTTGAGCAGGTACAGCATTCCATACCCATGCTGTCATTGAGCAATGGTTTTGATGAAGCGGATATTATCGGTTTTGACAAAAGGGTTGCCGAAGGATTGGCGGCCACGACGCTGGTGGAATATGCATGTGAATTGAAGTTTGACGGCTTGGCCATCAATTTGCGCTATGAAAATGGTGTGTTGACACAAGCAGCAACACGTGGCGATGGGACGACAGGGGAAAATGTCACGGCTAATATTCGTACGATTCGTAGTATTCCTTATCGATTGCGCGGAGATAACGTGCCACAGGTGCTTGATGTGCGTGGCGAGGTGCTAATGTATAAAGACGATTTCTCTAAGCTTAATCAACATCAGCGTGATGCTGGCCTAAAAGAATTCGCCAATCCGCGCAATGCAGCAGCAGGGAGTTTGCGTCAACTGGATTCTCGCGTCACAGCGCGGCGGGCATTACGATTTTTTGCTTATGGGATAGGGGCATTAGATGGTGCCATGATGCCACCATCGCACTCTGCATTGCTGGATTGGTATTTAGAGTTGGGCATCCCCGTGTGCAAAGAACGTGCGGTGGTGCATGGTCATAGTGGATTGCTGGATTTTTTTAAAAAAATGAGCAGCAAGCGTTTGCAATTACCGTATGAAATTGATGGCGTGGTGTATAAAGTCAATCGCCTGGAGCAACAGCAACAGTTGGGTTTCGTTTCTCGCGCCCCCAGGTTTGCATTAGCACATAAATTCCCTGCGCAGGAAGCAACGACAGTCGTACAAGATATAGAAGTGCAGGTTGGTCGTACTGGTGCTATTACGCCAGTGGCACGCTTGGCTCCGGTGACCGTGGGTGGAGTGACCGTCACTAATGCCACTCTGCATAATGAGGATGAGGTGCGGCGTAAAGATGTCCGCATCGGCGACACAGTGATTGTGCGCCGTGCCGGAGATGTTATTCCCGAGGTTGTCGCATGCGTTATCGAGCAGCGCCCAGCGAATGCCAAGGAGTTTCAGATGCCGACGACCTGTCCTGTTTGCGGTTCGCCGATTGTGCGTCTAGCGGATGAAGCTATTGCTCGCTGTTCTGGTGGATGGGTGAAATGTTCTGCCCAGCGTAAAGGTGGATTGCAGCATTTCGCGTCACGCCGCGCAATGGACATCGAAGGCTTAGGGGATCAACTGATTGAACAGTTGGTTGATCGGCAGGTTGTGACAACGGCAGCAGATCTATACAAGCTGGGTTTGACTGCTTTGGCCGAACTTGATCGCATGGGAGTGAAATCAGCACAGAATGTGCTGGCAGCGCTGGAAAAATCTAAATCGACGACGCTGGCGCGCTTTATTTACGCCTTAGGAATACGCCATGTAGGCGAAGCAACCGCCAAGGCACTCGCGCATCACTTTGGCAATTTGGATACATTGCTGGAAGCGAAGGAGGAACAACTGCTAGAGGTGGCAGATATTGGCCCTGTCGTAGCACAGGCGATTATCCATTTTTTTGCTGATGCTGTGAATCGAGAATTGATTGAGCAATTGCGTTGTAGCGGTATCCATTGGCCAGAAGTGGCTAGCACAGCATTAAAGCCCAGACCCTTGTTGGGGAAAACGTTTGTATTGACGGGAACGCTGCCAACGCTAACGCGTGATCAGGCCGCTGCCATGATAGAGGCTGCAGGTGGTAAAGTAACAGGATCGGTATCAAAAAAGACCAGTTATGTGGTTGCAGGGAGTGAAGCCGGAAGTAAACTGATAAAAGCCCAGGAATTAGGAATTACTGTTCTTGATGAGGAACAATTGGTGCTTTTACTACAATAATGGCCATGCTAAATAGTGTGACAATAGGGTACTACAGCAGTGTATTACGGCACACAGCATGTCGCAGTTGACATGTAACAATTGATTGCAATCAGTAAAAAATAGTCTCGGACATAGGAAAATTGTGACTCCCAGTAGAAGATACTGTGCATGAGGCATGGTAATCGTGGATTGCATGGACGAGAAGCCGAAAGAGAGCCCAAAGTATCTTATGCCCATAGTTTAAAAATATGGGTGGTATGAGTGGTATGTACGGATGACATTTGATTTGGAGAAACAATGATCAAGAAAATCAGGAAGGCAGTATTTCCCGTCGCTGGTTTGGGGAGCCGTTTTTTACCAGCAACGAAGGCACAGCCGAAAGAAATGCTACCTATCGTCGATAAACCTTTGATCCACTACGCAGTTGAAGAAGCTGTGGCAGCAGGAATTACCGAGATGGTGTTCATTACCGGACGTAACAAACGCGCTATCGAGGATCATTTTGACAAAGCTTACGAACTGGAAAGCGAGCTGGAAGCAGCAGGGAAGATGCAACTGTTAAAGCTGGTGCAGACAGTGATTCCCAAGAATGTGACCTGTATATTTATCCGACAATCAGCACCATTAGGGCTGGGACACGCTGTATTATGCGCACGGCCAGTTGTGGGCGAGGACCCGTTTGCAGTGTTGCTGGCAGATGATTTTATGGATGTCACTCCAGGCGTACGTCCAGTGATGGCGCAGATGACAGATGTCTATGAACGCGAAGGTGTAAGCTTATTGGCGGTACAGGACGTACCACGCAGCGAAACCAAGCAATATGGTGTCGTTAGCGCGACGCCTTATCTGCAGGATCTAGAGCGAGTACATGGTATTGTAGAAAAACCAGCACCCGAAGACGCGCCTTCAACACTGGCAGTGGTAGGTCGTTATGTGTTGAATAATCGTATCTTTGATTACCTTGAAAATCTTGGCAATGGTGCAGGGGGAGAGATTCAACTCACCGATGGTATTGCAGCATTGATGCAGGCGGAAACAGTATTAGCACATCGTTATCAAGGGCAGCGTTATGATTGCGGCTCCAAGCTCGGTTATTTGAAGGCAACAGTCGCCATGGGACTCAAGCATCCAGAAACAGGTGCTGCATTCACTGAATACTTACAGCAAATAGGAAAATAAAATGGCCTTGCGCGACATCCTGAAAATGGGGGATCCCCGGTTGTTGCGCCAAGCCGATCCCGTACAAGATTTTGGAACCCCTGCTCTGATAGAGTTGATTGATGACATGTTCGAGACCATGCGAGCAGTTAATGGCGCTGGTCTTGCTGCGCCACAGATAGGCGTCAATTTGCAACTGGTCATTTTTGGCTTTCAGAAAAATGAGCGTTACCCAGAAGCACCCGAGGTACCCGAAACAGTATTGATCAATCCTACGCTGACACCATTGTCAGATGACATGGAAGATGGTTGGGAGGGGTGTCTTTCTGTGCCAGGGCTGCGAGGGATTGTGCCTCGTTATCACCAACTGCGTTATGAGGGATGGGATCAGTTTGGTGAGCGTATTGACCGTACTGTAGAAGGTTTTCATGCACGTGT
>JAATGO010000238.1 GCA_015654605.1 Betaproteobacteria bacterium | reverse complement strand
TTGATACCACGTCAGACGACAATTTTCCTGAAAGAAAGGTGGCATTACGTAAATCGTTACTCACTTGGCGACGCACACTAACCGCAACACAAAAAGCAGCTGCTGACGCTGCTATCTGCGAACACGTACTAGCATGGTGGCCCACCCATCCAGTGCAAATACTGGGGGTATTCCATCCTATCCGACAAGAACCTGATTTGCATTCAGCCTATCATACACTGGCACACGCTGGTGTACATTTGGCATTGCCTATCGTTCGCAACAAAGAAGAAGGACTAGATTTCATTGTTTGGCAACCAGGCACGGTGCTAGCAGATGCGGGCCTGGGAACATTGGCGCCGACTAGCGGTGAATATGTTAAACCGGAAGCGCTATTGATTCCCTGTGTCGGCTTTACCGCAACAGGAATGCGCCTAGGCTATGGCGGCGGCTTTTATGATCGAACACTGGCAGAAAAAACACGCCCCGTGGCGGTGGGAATCGCCTATGCGCATACACTGGTGGACTTCCCCGCTGAAGAGCACGATATCGCGTTAAATACAATCATTACAGAAAAATCGGGTAGCACCATCCACCTTCTGCCTTGACATATTCTACGCCTTAAGACCCTGCCATATGGCTAATATTGGTCCTGGCTGATTCAATGTATAAAAATGCAAACCAGGAGCGCCACCCTTCAACAATTTCTCGCACAACTGCGTCACAACATCCAGGCCAAATGCGCGAATCGAATCAATATCGTCGCCATAACTTGCCAACTTCAGACGAATCCAGCGTGGAATTTCCGTACCGCACATGTCTGAAAAACGCATTAATTGCGAATAATTAGTAATTGGCATGACCCCTGGCACAATCGGCACATCAACACCTAACTTGGCGGCATCATCCAGAAAACGAAAATAGGCATCCACATTATAAAAATATTGGGTAATGGCACTATTAGCACCCGCCTGAATTTTTCGCGCAAAATACTGAACATCTTCCTGTGGAGATCTGGCCTGGGGATGCATTTCTGGATAAGCGCCTACCTCAATGTGAAACCAATCGCCTGTTTCTGCACGAATAAATTCCACCAGCTCATTCGCATAGCGAAATTCACCCGATGCCAGGTCATGCGCCCCATAACCACTCGGCAAATCTCCTCGCAAAGCAACCAAACGGTTGATGCCATGTGTTTTATAATTATTCAAGATGTCACGTACTACCGACCGTGAACTACCAAGGCAAGACAAATGTGGCGCAGCTTGATACCCTTCTTTCTGTATTTCTAGCACTGTGTCCAATGTTCCTTGTTGCGTAGAACCCCCTGCGCCAAAGGTAACGGAAAAATAACGTGGTTGTATCTGTGCGAGTCGAGCACGCGTTGCCCGCAATTTTTCTATACCTTCCGGCGTCTTTGGCGGGAAGAACTCTATGCTGAAATTGTGTTGCGTCATGTCTGCTCAATCATATGCATGCAAGTCGCTTTCCCAAGAAATTAGAGAATAAACGACCTGCCGGTATCAAGATAGAAGTATCTGGTAACCCGGACTTACCGGGGACTATTTGATTTCAATAGCAATGTGGATAGTGCCCATGACACGATACTGTACAACACGGCACCACCGACTGCTGACCAGAATCCACCCACATGAAAACCGCTCACCAATTGGGCGACCACCCAGAACATCAGGCCATTAATTACTAGGATAAACAGCCCCAACGTCAACAACGTCACTGGTAACGTCAACAATACCAATATCGGCCGCACCAAGGTATTGACGAACCCCAGAACCAGTGCAGCAATCAGTGCCGTACCAAAACTATCCACCTGAACCGAATGTAGCAGGTAAGGAACTGCTAAAAGTGCTAAAGCATTGATAAGCCAGGTAACTAATAAAGGTAACATGGTGCTTCCTTTCTTCCAAGCCAAGCGTTTCAAATAAGGATGCAGACGACTACGCGACAACGCAGCCATCTGACCGGCAGCGGTCAAGAAAACACCGCAGCGCCGGCCAAGACAACGAACTAGTAACGATAATGCTCAGGCTTATATGGGCCGCTCTTTTGCACGCCAATATAAGTAGCTTGCTCATCGGTAAGCTCTGTCAACTGTGCATTGAGTTTCTTCAACTGTAGCCGTGCAACTTTTTCATCCAGATGCTTAGGTAGCGTGTAGACACCCACCGGATAATTAGCAGTATTCACAAACAATTCGATCTGCGCAATAGTCTGATTGGCAAAAGAAGAACTCATGACATAGGATGGGTGACCCGTACCACAACCGAGATTAACCAAGCGTCCCTCTGCCAGCAGAATAATACGTTTGCCATCTGGGAAGATAATATGATCAACTTGTGGTTTGATATTTTCCCACGTGTATTGGCGCAATGCTGCTACTTCAATTTCATTATCGAAGTGACCGATGTTGCACACAATCGCCTGATCCTTCATTTTCTTCATGTGTGCATGCGTAATAACGTGGTAGTTACCCGTGCACGTCACAAAGATATCGCCATGTTCTGCAGCATAATCCATCGTCACTACGCGATAACCTTCCATCGCTGCCTGCAAAGCACAGATCGGATCAACTTCTGTTACCCACACTTGTGCTGACAAAGCACGCATCGCTTGAGCAGACCCCTTGCCGACATCACCATAACCAGCAATCACCGCAATCTTACCGGCGATCATGACATCCGTTGCGCGCTTGATACCATCGACCAGTGATTCGCGACATCCATACAAATTATCAAATTTTGATTTGGTCACAGAATCGTTCACATTAATCGCAGGGAATGCGAGTTTTCCCTCTTTATGCATCTGATATAGACGATGTACACCTGTTGTTGTTTCTTCTGTTACACCCTTGATCTGTGCCAAGCGCGAAGAGTACCAATCAGTATGGCTTGCCAAGCGTTTTTTGATGGCATTAAACAAACTGACTTCCTCTTCCGAAGTTGGGTCACTCAGTACCGAGGCATCTTTTTCTGCGCGTGCTCCCAGATGCAGTAGCAGCGTTGCGTCACCTCCATCATCCAGAATCATATTAGCCTGCTCTGCTCCTGGCCATTCAAAGATACGATGGGTAAATTCCCAATATTCGTCCAGGGACTCGCCCTTGAATGCAAATACGGGGGTGCCTGCATCAGCAATCGCTGCTGCTGCATGATCCTGTGTTGAATAGATATTACAAGATGCCCAGCGCACTTTAGCACCAAGCGCTTCCAGTGTCTGAATCAATACTGCCGTCTGGATCGTCATGTGAATTGAACCACTGATCCTCGCGCCTTTTAGTGGTTGTGCAGCAGCAAATTCTTCGCGAATTGCCATCAATCCCGGCATTTCAGTTTCAGCAATACGGATTTCTTTGTGACCCCATTGTGCCAGACCAAGGTCGGCAATCACATAATCTTGGGAAGAGGTATTCATTACAGCGGCGTTCATCACGCCCTCCTTTCATAAACAGAAAAAAAGTAACGTGAGCGCAGTTGCAAGTTCTAGTTGCAGGTCCTTCGCATCAAGCCTGGCAGGATAACCCTGTCGCAACGCTCCTTGATGCGGCACAAAATGACAGAAAGGCATCATTGTAAAACAATTTACCTGACTGACCAATGATAAGCGTTTCTACAAACCCACTTACCGGAATATCAGTAGCAACACAGCAAACAACAGGAAAAAGAAAATCTCCCTTTCCTGTATGTCATTCCACTATTACCGTCCAGCAGCAGCCTTCAATGTAGCAGCCTTATCAGTACGCTCCCAGGAAAACTCAGGCTCCTCACGACCAAAATGGCCGTACGCGGCTGTTTTCTGATAAATCGGACGTAACAAATCCAGCATTTTGACAATGCCCTTAGGACGTAAATCAAAATATTCCTGTACCAGTTGTGCCAGCAGTTCGTCGCTCACTTTACCTGTACCGAAAGTTGTTACCATCACAGAAGTCGGTTTAGCAATCCCGATCGCATAGGACACTTGGATCTGGCAACGTGAAGCAAGACCTGCTGCCACGATATTCTTAGCCACATAGCGGCCTGCGTAAGCAGCAGAGCGATCCACCTTGGAGGGATCCTTGCCAGAAAAAGCACCGCCACCATGAGGTGCCGCACCGCCATAAGTGTCCACAATAATCTTGCGACCAGTCAAACCACAATCACCTTGTGGCCCACCAATCACGAAACGACCAGTTGGATTAATCAGATAACGCGTATTCTTGAGCCACTCTGCAGGTACCACTGGCCGAATGATGTCTTCGATAGCGGCTTCTTCAATGGCCTTATGCGATACCTCCGGTGCATGTTGCGTCGATAATACAATCGTATCAATTGCTACTGGACGACCATCTACATATTTCAGTGTCACCTGTGACTTTGCGTCTGGGCGCAGCCATGGCAAGCGGCCATCCTTGCGCAATTGCGACTGGCGCTCCACAATACGATGTGCATAGTAGATTGCAGCAGGCATCAATTCAGGCGTCTCATCACAGGCATAGCCAAACATCAACCCCTGATCACCAGCTCCTTGATCCAGGTCGAGTCCCTTGCCTTCATCCACCCCTTGGGCAATATCCGGAGATTGTTTATCATAAGCAACTAAGACTGCACAGCTTTTGTAGTCAATGCCATAGTCAGCATTGTCATAACCAATACGCTTGATGGTCTCGCGTGCGACATCGATGTAATCGACATTGGCCCGCGTGGTGATTTCGCCAGCAAGAACGACTAAACCAGTATTACAGAGTGTCTCCGCAGCAACACGAGAAAGGGGATCTTGAGTAAAGATGGCATCTAGAATAGCATCCGATATCTGATCTGCCACCTTATCTGGATGCCCTTCAGAAACAGATTCGGAAGTAAACAGAAACTCATTGGAAGACATTATGTAAGCTCCATTAAAGGTGATTAACCGTGTCGTGGCCAATCACTTGAGCCTACGACGCTTTAGCGAAATTTAT
>JAATGO010000094.1 GCA_015654605.1 Betaproteobacteria bacterium | reverse complement strand
CCCGCGACCAGGAGATTGATAAACTTCTTTTACAAGAAGGAAAATCTTTATTGCTTATTAGCAACTAAACCATTACTCTGCGAATAGCGACATCACAGAGTCGCCTTTGCTGATACGTTTAAAGGTTTCTGCCAACAAACTAGCGCATGACAGTTGGCGAATCTTAGAGCATGCTTTGGCTTTATCTGACAAAGGTATTGTGTCAGTAACGACTAACTCATCCAGCGGAGAATTGGTGATGCGGTCAAGTGCCGGGCCAGATAGTACAGGATGCGTACAATAGGCAACGACTTTCTTCGCTCCGCGCTCTTTCAACACTTCTGCTGCTTTGGTAAGCGTACCGGCAGTATCGACCATATCATCCATGATCACGCAGTTACGGCCTTCTACTTCTCCAATGATGTTCATGACTTCAGATACATTTGCTTTGGGTCTACGTTTGTCGATGATGGCGAGATCGCAGTCAAGGCGCTTGGCCAAGGCTCTAGCGCGTACGACGCCACCAACATCAGGCGATACTACCAGTAAATCACCATAATTCTTGTTGACCAGATCACCGAGCAGAATAGGTGACGCATAAATATTGTCAACTGGAATATCAAAGAAGCCCTGAATCTGATCTGCGTGCAAGTCCATGATCAACACGCGCTCGACACCAGCTTCTTGCAGCATGTTAGCGACGACCTTGGCCGAAATGGCAACACGTGCCGAGCGAGGCCGACGATCTTGACGCGCATAGCCATAATAGGGAATCGCAGCAGTGATACGGCCAGCAGAAGCACGCTTGAGCGCGTCCACCATCAACATGATTTCCATCAGATTGTCATTGGTAGGGGCGCATGTCGATTGCAGTACAAAAACGTCTTTACCACGGACATTTTCGTTGATTTCAACCATGACTTCTCCGTCAGAAAATCTGGAGACGTTGGCTTTGCCTAAGGGGATACCTAATTTCTCGGCAACTCCTCGTGCTAACTCTGGATAAGCGTTACCTGTGAAAACCATCAGGTTGTCGTGTGCCATGTAGGTATCCTGAATGCAATCGTTATAAAGGCGAAAAGCCGACAAAGCGTGACTAAAAACTAGTCTTGCATTGACGGCTTGTGTCGTGTCTTTACGCTACTTTCTCAATCGGACGGTATTGTCCCAACTTGATGGCAGGGGAAGAAGGATTCGAACCTTCGCATGCCGGAATCAAAATCCGGTGCCTTAACCAGCTTGGCGACTCCCCTACGCAATCTTTTGTTTGTCATGACAATAATCTGCATCATTGTCATGACAAACGAATACTGTTTACCAACTTGTCAAGTGGGCGAGGGGATGTTCCTTTAGCGCCCGGGCTTTCCATCCGATCCATTGCGAAGGTACTTGATCAAGTACTTCGTCTGCCTGCTCTTCGTGCAAAAAAGAGCAAAAAATACAGGCACCAGAACCAGTCATCCTTGCATCTTGGTTACCATGTTTTCTGAGCCATTTCAGAGACTCACCAACAGGAGAAAACCTTTTCGCTGCCACGACTTCCAAGTCATTTTTCCCAAATCCAGAACTAAAATAATTTCCGGCATCAGGAAAGTCCGTAATTCTGACCGCTTTTGTATTCCTTGTCAATTCTGGATCAGAAAAAATTGTTGCTGTGGTTATCGATATACCAGGTTCAAGCACTACGAACCAGCGTGGTGGAGTTGATATCGGAGTTAGTACTTCGCCAATACCTTCGGCAAAGGCATTGTTGCCAAATAGGAAAAATGGAACGTCTGCGCCAAGCTGTCTGCCCAGGGACATTAGCTGCTGGCGTGACAGGGCGGTTTTCCATAGGTGATTGAGGACGATGAGTGTCGTGGCAGCGTCTGAAGACCCCCCTCCCAGTCCGCCTCCCATGGGTAACCGCTTGTGTACGGTAATATCCGCACCAAGATGGGTACCAGTTGCTTGTTGCAATAGGCGTGCTGCGCGCACAGTCAGATCAGATTCAGGCGGTACTCCAGGTAGTGCATTGCCACGTTGGATCTGGTTGTCGTTGCGCAGGGAAAAGTCTAGTGTGTCAGAGTGATCCAGTAACTGAAATGCGGTTTGTAGCTGGTGATAACCATCAGGTCTGCGCCCTAGCACATGCAGAAACAGATTTAACTTTGCTGGTGCAGGGCAATCATAAAGAGCGGACATTATTATGAATGCCACTCGTCAATGACCAGGCGGATTTCAACAATGCCAGCCTGTTCTGTCGCACGTGACAGATCGATGCGTTTAGGATGTGGCGCGGTACCATGCGTTGCATCATGTTCCCAGTCGCCATAGGAGAGTTGCCAGCCATCCTGGGTGGTAAAATGGGTATCGGGTGCGGCAACAAAAGCTTGGTTACGGTTATCGGTGCCAAATCCCTGGAGCCAGTCACGCAAGCCAGAGATGGGGAGTGGCCAACCCAGTATTTGTTTGACCAACACATCGGCATTGTCGGCTATATGCGGCGGTTTTCCTGCTTCCGTCAAACTTGCTCCCTGTGCGTCAATCTGGATAACTGCAAGTGTTTGTCCCAGTGGGGAGAATAAATCAATCGTTGTTTGTTGGGTGTTTTGCGTCCAGGTAAATTTGCTATGTATCGCCTGATTTTCTCCATTTTTTTGATAGAGTACAGAAATGCGGCCACCTAAATTGATCACGTCTGCATAGCGACGCGACGAAACCGCATTGCCAGAATCTCCGCTGATGGAGGATGTCTGGTTGGGAGTGGCGCAGGCGGCCAGCAACAAGACCAACAGGAGGGAAGCGCCACCCTGTATCAATTGCCTGTCATGCCATTTCATCATTTTACGCCAAGCCGTTGCAGGGTGCTTTTCAGTAGTGCATTGTCAGGATCGTTGTTGCCAGCATCCTGCCATAATTTTCTGGCTTCTTGCTGTTTTCCTTGTTTCCACAGTACTTCGCCCAAGTGGATGCCTATTTCGGGGTCTTGTCGCAAACTATATGCTTTGCGTAGCTGGATTTCTGCGTTGTCTAAGTGTCCCAGGCGATATTCTACCCAGCCCAGGCTATCTGTGATGTAAGGATCGTCCGGGGCTAAAGTCAGGGCTTTGGTGATTAGGCTCAGCGCTTCGGATAGGTGTAGATTGCGATCTGCCAACGAGTAACCTAATGCATTATAGGCATGTGGGCTATCTGGTGATAATGTGATGATTTTACGCAGAGCTTTTTCCATTTTAGGATAGTCACTCAACTTGTCGCAGATCATTGCATAGTCATACAGCAATTCAGGACTATCAGGAAAGCGTTGCAATGCATTTTTTAATACGGTAGCCGCATCTTGGGTTTGGCCGGTATCGCGCAGAATCTGGGCTTCTCCTTGAATGAGTTGCAGTTGTGCCCGTTCATTATTAGTATCCTGCTGGGCTTTTTCCAGCAGGGTGCGTGCAGCACCAATATCTCCACGTTTGGCAAGCAGTTGTGCGCGACGTACTTGTGCACTGGTATACATTTCTGTTTCAGGTTTGATTTGCTCTAGCCATGAGAGAGCCGCTGCCGTGTCGTTGCGTTCTTCAGCTAACTGGGATAGCAGCAACAGTGCCTGATTTGGGTCACGCTGATTTTTTGGGTTTGCTGCGAGAACTTCAACGTAGCGTTTCAGGTTAGCTTCCGCTTCCTGAGGATGCTTGGTTTGCGCGTTCAATATACCTAGCGCAAACAAGATGGATGGGTCACTCGTGTTGGGATTGGATTTAAGCAGCGTTTCGAATTGGTTACGCGCCTGATCATATTGTTTCTGCTCGATTAGGCTACGGGCATAAGCAAGCCTGACTTCATTAGCATTGGGATGTTGTTTGAGGAAGTCGCGAACCAGTTGTGTGGCTTTGTCTGGGTTGGGAGTAGCTTGTGCCAGGGTCAGGATTGCCAGTTCGGAGTCCGGTTTAATTTTCAGGGCTGCGTTTGCCTCAGTTAATGCGAGTGCATCGTCCTGATTGACCAAGGCGCCTTGCGCCAGGGCAACGTGTGCTTCCATCAGATCAAGATAAGGTGCGCAGGCAGTTTTCAGGATGTCGAATGCAGATTGTTTGTTTTTGGCATTGGAAAGCAGGCGCTGAATTTGGAGGAGCATGGAGCCTCGCGCCTGAGGCGCAGCAGCTGCTAGTTTTTGTGCTAGTAATGGCTGAATTTCTGCAATGTTGTCGTTGAGCAGAATCAGACCAAGGTAATTTTGTAAGGCCTCATCCGAGTGTGGGGAAAGGGCGGTCCATAAGCGTACGGCGGCGAGAGCCTCGTTGGGATGACGAGCGGTGAGTGCAATTTCAGCCGCACGTTTTGCTAGCCGAGGGTCACGGGTTTGCTGTGCTGTGCTCAGCATGGTGGCATAGGCAACTTGCCATTGACCACGCTGGAAGGCAATTTCAGCACTCAGTGTCTTGAACAGGATTTCTGGACTTAATGCTAAATTAGGTAAAGGGTCAGACGGTGATGTCGCACTGTTTTTACCAGAGTTCTCTGGCGTGGAGACTGACGTTGAGGATGTATTGCTCTCTTTGACTGCCGATACGTTGGCGTGATCTCCAGCAGGTTTCAGGGTGCTGCACGCTGTCATTAGCAAAGGAAGCGTTACAATGGCAAGAATTTTTTTCAAGGGAAATCCTGTGAATCATCAGATAAATGGGGAATTTTACGCTTAACCGAGATGATGAGCTCTAGAGAGTGTAAACCATCTATTTTGTCATGGGGAGAGTCGAATTGAATTTTACGGTAACATGCGATGCCTTGTATCCATTTCTTTCTTTGCTTCTCTCTTTATGTATGACGTATTTTTTATCTTATCCATATGCCAGAATTGCCAGAAGTCGAAGTAACTTTGCAGGGAGTGAGGCCTTATCTGGAGGGGAAGGCAGTTTCTTCTGTTGTCATGCGACACGCTGGATTGCGTTGGCCGTTCCCAAAGGATCTCCCTGAAATATTAACGGGACAAATTATTCGCGCTACTGGCAGACGAGGTAAGTATTTGCTGATCGCATTTGATCATGGAACGCTCATTGTCCATTTGGGGATGTCTGGACATCTGCGGATTCTACCATTATCTGTCGCGCCGCAAAAACATGACCATTTTGATATGGTTGTAGGGAAAAAGGTCATGCGCATGACGGATCCACGTCGTTTTGGGGCGGTTTTATGGCACGACGCAAGTGATGGGGCTGTAGAGGAGCATATTTTGTTGCGTGGCTTGGGAATGGAGCCATTGGAAGCAGGTTTTTCGGCGCATGAACTGTATCGTCAGACTCGTACCCGTAGTGCAGCGATCAAGCAGGTTTTGTTGGCGGGGGATATTGTTGTTGGTGTCGGCAATATTTATGCTTCAGAAAGTTTGTTTAAGGCAGGGATTCATCCTAGGACGGCAGCTAACAGGATAGGATTAGCACGCTATGATAGATTGGTGCTTGCTATTCGAGAGATATTGGCTGCTGCGATTCGTCAGGGGGGCAGCAGTTTGCGTGACTTCATCGCTGTGAACGGACAGTCCGGCTATTTTCAGCAAAACTATTTTGTTTATAATCGCGCAGACTTGGCATGCCGTCTATGTGGAACGATGATCAGGCAGATCAAGCAAGGGCAGCGTTCCACCTTTTTTTGTGTGAGTTGCCAGAAATGAAGCGCGTCATTGTAAATACCTCAGAGACAGTTCCAAAGACACTTGGTAGTAAGCTAGAAACGCTAGAAGATCCCTCTTTTTCAGTAGATATTATTTCCTGGCAGAAAAAATTCGGGCGGCATGCATTACCTTGGCAGAATACACGGGATGCCTACCGTATCTGGTTGTCTGAAATTATGCTGCAGCAGACACAGGTGACGGCTGTAATTCCTTATTACCAGCGGTTTCTTGACAACTTTCCTGATGTGTTTAGTTTGGCCTTGGCGCCTTCCGAGAGTGTCATGGCGCTATGGAGCGGGCTTGGGTACTATACGCGCGCACGTAATTTACACCGGTGTGCTCAGAGGGTT
>JAATGO010000228.1 GCA_015654605.1 Betaproteobacteria bacterium | reverse complement strand
TGACGCAAATTGATAATGGTATTGCCGTCATTACACTACATAATCCTCCGGTCAATGTGGTAACACTGACCTTGTCAAGACAACTAGGTGAGGCGCTTGATGCATTAGCTGTAGATGATACCGTGCGAGCAGTGATTGTTACCGGGAGTGGAGAAAAAGCGTTTTGTGCGGGTTCGGATATTAATGAATTTCACGACATGATGGCTCCTGGTCAGGTGGTTCCTAGAAAATTAAAACGTCAGAATGAGATTTTCAATCAGCTTGATCATTTTCCTAAGCCAACTATTGCGGCCATCAATGGCCTTGCATTTGGAGGAGGTCTTGAGATTGCTGTGTGTTGTGATTTGATCGTTGCATCAGAGAATAGTCTCTTATGTTTACCGGAAATTAAACTGGGAGTTTTTCCTAGTAGTGGCGGGACGGTGCGTGTCACACGACGCATTGGTGAGGGGCGTGCAAAAGAAATGATGTTTTTAGTAGAGCCAATTAATGCAGGGACAGCGCTTTCTTGGGGGCTTATTAATCGTATAGCTTCTCCAGGGCAGGCACTCGACGTGGCAAGAGAATTAGCAGAAGTACTGATGCAACGTCCCTGCCAGGCGCTCGCTTTATGCAAATCGATCATTGATCTGTCATTTGATTTGCCACTAGGGGAAGTGATTTCACAGTCGTTAATTGCGAGTGATCAGGCTTTCAGTTCAAAGGAATGTGCGGAAGGTGTACGAGCATTTTTTGCTAAGGAATCGCCTCGCTTTATTGATATTTCATCAGGAGAATAAGCATGATCAGAAGAGCGGCAATCGTGGCACCTATGCGTACAGGCATTGGTGCTTTTGGTGGAAGTTTGCGTAATGTTTCGGTTGAAGACCTTGGGGCAGCTGTGGCTAAAGCGGTCATAGACAAAACAGGAATTGATACGGCGCTTATTGAAGATGTCGTGTTTGCCCAATCTTATGCCAATAGTGAAACACCTTGTGTAGGGCGGTGGATTGCTCTACAGGCGGGTTTTCCAGTCAGTGTTGCTGGTATGCAGTTAGATCGGCGTTGCGGAGGAGGGTTACAAGCAGTGGCGACAGCTGCCATGATGATACAAAGTGGGGCAGCCGATGTGGTCATGGCTGGTGGGGTAGAAAGCATGAGCAATGTTGAATACTACACTACCGACATGCGCTGGGGTAAGCGCGCTGGTTCAGTCACACTTCATGATCGTCTTGATCGTGGCCGCGAACGTGCACAACCGGTAGATCGGTTTGGTTATATCTCCGGCATGATAGAGACAGCAGAAACGCTGGCACGCCAATATGGCATTACACGAGAAGAGTCTGATGCTTTTGCACTCCGTAGTCAACAGTGCGCTACGGCAGCTTGGGAATCTGGAAAATTTGCGAACGAAGTTGTACCCATCACAATTCCACAGCGTAAAGGAGACCCTATTATCTTTGCTGCTGACGAAGGAATTCGAGCTACAAGCACCATGGAGTCATTGGCAAAGCTAAAGCCATTGATGAAAGATGGTGTTGTCACGGCAGGGAATGCCTGTCAGCAGAACGATGCAGCGGCAGCTTGCCTGGTTGTAGCAGAAGATAAGTTGGAAGCTCTGGGATTAAAACCTCTTGCCTTTTTGACCGGATGGTCAGCAGCGGGTTGTGAACCTGCCGAAATGGGAATTGGCCCTGTCCCTGCGGTACGAAAACTGTTTGCTCGTACAGGGTTGTCTTTTTCCGATATGAGTTTGGTAGAGCTTAATGAAGCATTTGCCTGCCAGGTGCTAGCGGTCATGAAAGGATGGGACTGGCACGATATTGACAGGCTGAATGTAAATGGTTCAGGAATATCGCTGGGTCATCCTGTCGGTGCAACGGGTGTGCGGATCATGACTACCATGCTGTACGAATTGCAACGCCGTCAGGGCAAGTATGCACTAGAGACGATGTGCATCGGTGGGGGGCAAGGTATTGCTGCTATTTTTGAACGAGCCTGACCCAATATTGTATCGTTTTGTTTGAAAGTATTGTTATGACTGCGCATCGATCTCTTCCCTTGGCTGGTTTACGTATCGTTGAAATTTCTGCCTTTGTTGCTGCTCCCCTAGCCGCAATGACACTAGCCCAGCTGGGTGCAGAAGTTATTCGTATTGACCCGATTGGTGGCAATATTGATTTCCATCGCTGGCCACTTGCTCCCAGTGGCAATAGCATTTATTGGTCAAGTTTAAATAAAGCGAAAAAATCGGTATCACTAGACCTCAATACAATAGAAGGTCAGGAAATTGCTACGTCTATTATTTGTGCTGCAGGCGAAGGTGGAGGGATTGTTCTGAGTAATCTGCCTGCACGTGGATGGCTGAGTTACGAAGCATTATCGCAGCGTCGTCCCGATCTCATTATGATGAGGTTAACAGGTAATTTTGATGGGAGTGCTGCAGTTGACTATACGATCAATTGTTCCAGCGGATTTCCTATTGCAACTGGTGACAATGCGCATCCTATCAACCATGTGCTACCGGCATGGGATGTTGCTGCAGGTCTTTACTTGGCAACGGGAATCCTCAGTGCTGAAAGAGTCAGACGTCTGGAAGGGTATGGGCAGGAAGTGACATTGGCATTATCCGACGTAATGCTTGCCACTGTTGCTAATCTTGGTTATATCGGTGATGT
>JAATGO010000376.1 GCA_015654605.1 Betaproteobacteria bacterium | reverse complement strand
TCAGCCAGATAACGGCCCGCCGATCACTAGACTGATCGGCAAAGCCAGTAGAAAACCTGCCATGATCTTGCTTTGCTTATTTGATGGTAACCATTGATTAATGTACAGCACAACACCGGGAAAGAAACCAGCTTCGCACGCCCCCAGCAGAAATCTTAATGCATAGAATGAGGTTTCGTTGCTGACACCAAAAAACCGTGCAATTGGCTCAATGAACATCAAACAAATTGATGCCAGCCCCCAAGACACCATAATACGGGCAATCCAGAGGCGCGCACCAACACGATTAAGTATGGCATTACTGGGAACTTCAAAAATGACGTAACCCCAGAAAAATATACTTGCACCAAAGGCATATGCTGCGGTGCTCAGATTAAGATCACTCAGCATTTGCAATTTAGCAAAGCCAACGTTGACACGATCCAGGTATGAAACAATGTAACAAGTAAATAGCAGAGGTACGATACGCCACCATATTTTGCTCGACACGACCTCTTCCAATGTCTTCTCTTTCCCTGCATCTAGGGTGATTTCCATTTTCAAAATTATCTCCTTGTTATATTTTTTTATAAGATTTTCGCCGGTAGTCTCATCTTCCCCGATCACCCTAGCGAAAAACGTGTGCTAATGTGTACTTATCGACTTCCCATATCACGGTCTGTCGGTGCTGGTGCCGTCGAATCTATCGAGCCCCATAGACGGTGGTGATCTTCAACTGCAAGTTCTCGTGCCACTTTTTCGTTAAGATTGTGTCCTAAGCCTGGACGACGCGATGGCACCACGAAGCCGTCACGCCAGATGATAGGTTCATCCAGTAAATCGGCATGGGAACCGCCAAACTTACCCATCCCTTCTGTAATCAGTAGATTCGGGCAGGCAAGCCCAAGTTGGATTGAAGCAGCTGCCACCAATGGGCCACCATACACATGCGGTGCAATCTGGATATAGTTGGCCTCAGCCATTGAGGCGATTTTTTTGGCTTCCCACAGCCCTCCTACCTGACTAACATCCAGATTGAAAATGGCCGCAGCATCTTCCTTGATCAGGCGTGCAAACTCCCACTTTGATGTAAGACGCTCACCAGTAGTGATAGGAATGCTAGTGGCACGTGCAACCTTGGCCATTTCTCCTGCCAACTCCGGTGGCACCGGTTCTTCCAGCCACAATGGATCAAAGCGCTCCATCCGTTTTGCAAGTCGGATTGCAGAACTAGCTGTCATCTGACCATGAGTACCGATAATGATGTCGCATCGGCTGCCAACCCTCTTACGAATGCCACCAATGGTTTGCTCTGCCAGATCCAGTGCTTCCAACGACCACTGCAGAGGCACTACTTGAGAGGCATGCGAGTCGCTGCCTGTCATCAGTGGGAATGGATCGAGTTTAAGTCCGGTGAAACCTTGATCGACGAGTTCAGCTGCTCGTTCACCGACTGCATCAGGATTGAGCCAAAAATCAAAACCCAGTTCGGTATCACTTGGTGGTGCACTGACGTAAGTATAAGTACGAATGCCTTCGCGAAAACGCCCCCCCAGCAAAGTGTGTACTGGCACATTGTTTTCCTTGCCAATCGCATCCCAGCATGCCATTTCAATGCCACTGTAAATCGCTGTCTTAAGGAGATCACCCGTATGGCTGTAAAAACTGTTGTAGTACTTGTGATATACCGCTTCGACGTTACGAATATCGCTACCGACGAAAAAATCCTGTCCGACCTGCTCAACTGTATTGGCGAAAGTACGCGGACGTAGATAGGACTGCGTAGTAAAAACTTCGCCGTAACCGGAAATACCCTTATCCGTGTCAACGCGCACGAACATCCAGACTGGGCCACCAATATATGGCGTTGGATTAGCAACCGGAAATGCTTCAATGCCTGTGATTTTCATTGGATTCTTTCTTCATAAAATGTATAGAAATGAAACGGATATAGAGCAAACTTACTGTAAGCGCGCTATCCGTCACATGCGGTCGTCAGTCCGCAACAAGTCGGTAGCAGATAACTAAAGCGATAGCTGATATCAAGCAAGATGATGTCTCCTGTTTCTAGTCAGTGACGCAATATCTGCGACTGCCTTTTGTATTTACAATTCGCGCTTATGGTTGCGCGCTATGGTATTTCTTGTATTTCTTTTAGTGCATTTCTTTTCTGAATCTATATTGGTAAGCACCACTCCCGCCACCCACTATTCTGTAATAACAATCCATTCGGATAGTGACTACAAGGGTTTCATGTCAGTACTGTTTTCTCATGCTTACCAAGTAGTCGAAATATATTTAGCTTCCATGAATTCCAGCAATCCATGATGCGCTCCTTCGCGTCCCAGTCCACTTTGCTTGACGCCACCGAAAGGTGCCGCTGGATCAGATACCAAGCCGCGATTAAGTGCAATCATTCCACTCTCTACCTGTTCCGATACTCGCAATCCACGTGCTAAATCGCTTGTAAAAATATAAGCTACGAGTCCGTATTCAGTAGCATTGGCAAGACGAATAGCCTCGACTTCATCAGTGAAAGCAACAATCGGTGCCACTGGCCCAAAAATTTCTTCGCTGAGCATATTGGCATTCACTGGGACATCAGCCAGCACAGTCGGCGCATAGAAATACCCTTTGCGATCCAAGCGTTTTCCACCAGTTAATACTCGTGCACCTTTAGCAGTGGCATCCGCAACCAACGCCGCTACCTTGGCAACCGAGGAAGAGTTAACTAGAGGACCGCATTGTGTGTCTGGATTAACGCCGTCGCCCACACGCAGTGCGCCCATGCATTCCGCCAACCGTCGGCTAAACTTTTCCAGTACACCCCGCTGCACATAGAAACGATTAGCAGCAGTACATGCCTCACCGCCGTTACGCATTTTGGCGATCATCGCTCCATCTATGGCGGCTTCGACATCTGCATCATCAAAAACGATAAACGGTGCATTACCCCCCAATTCCATCGAACAATTGATGACTGAATCAGCAGCCTTACGTAACAAAACACGACCGACTTCCGTAGAACCAGTAAACGACAACTTACGCACTCGAGGGTCGTCCAGTACTGCATTAGCCAGTTTACCTGCAGTCGATGATGTCACCACATTCACTACACCATCCGGCACGCCAGCTTCAGCCAGCAACCGCGCAACAGCATAGGCTGTCAGAGGAGTCTCCGTTGCTGGCTTGAGAATACAAGTACAACCTGCCGCTAACGCTGGTGCGATCTTGCGTGTGGCCATTGCTGCTGGAAAGTTCCATGGTGTCACCAACAAGGCAATACCAACAGGTTGATACTGTACGATGATACGGCTGGTACCAGCCGGCGCAATACTGATATCGCCATTAATACGTACTGCTTCCTCAGAAAACCAGCGGAAAAATTCAGCAGCATAAGCGACTTCGCCACGTGCATCGACCAGCGCCTTGCCATTTTCTTGTGAAATTAATTGTGCCAATGATTCTGCATCCCGCAACATCAGTTCATAACATTTACGCAAAATCTCACTACGCTTGCGTG
>JAATGO010000064.1 GCA_015654605.1 Betaproteobacteria bacterium | reverse complement strand
CGGCACATCAACTCGGCGCAGCTACCGCAGCTTATGGCGCAGGGTCTATCCGTACTATCATGCTCACCTATACGCCAGCATTATATGCAGCAGGATTGGCTTGTCTGGTTGCTGCGCTGATCGTGTTAGCAATCCGTCGTCCCCAAAGCATTGCCTATACTCAATGACAAGTGTAGTTCCTACACAAGCTGGAACTACACCACTTATACAATGCGTCGACAGTCATGAGCGCGTACCCATTTCTGACAGGCATGACGAAAAATTTCTGCTTCATGCCTGAGCCATGTCTCAATTATTGAAATCTCTTCACGCACAACTGGCATAGTAATAAATTGATAGGTCGCGCGCGATCGTACATGTAACTTAAACACATCTACCAAACGCCCAGACACCAGATCATCAAAAACCAAGGCCATCCGTCCCATGGCGACACCTTGACCGCTAGTGGCTGCACTAATGGCCAGTTGCGATAAATTAAACCGTTGTCCATCATGTTTTTCCGGTGCAGGCACACCGACTCTATCGAGCCAATGCCGCCATTCTTCATGTTCATCTGCGTCAACCCATGGCGATGAATCATGCAACATCAATACAGATGGCAAATCTGCTGGTTCACGAATTTCCGGATGTTGCTCCAGAAACATCGGACTGGCAACGGGTATCAGCCACTCTTCAAGAAACTCATCCGCCTGGACATCCACATAACCACCACAATCGAAACGTATGCCTGCCTCAATTTGATGCTGCGTCATTTGTGCCCGATCCAAAGCATAAAACTCACCATAAATTCGCAACGTACACTCAGCATGTGCCCGCAAGAAATCTCCTGTCCGTGGCGTCAGCCAGCGCATGGCAAATGAAGGAGAACAATTTAATGTAATTTCTTCATGATCAGGGCGTTGGCGTAACTGGTTAAGCGTAAATTCCAGCATCTGAAAAGTTTCATTCACCACCAAGTACAAGCGCGCACCTTCGCGCGTTAGTGTTAATGCACGCGGCGTACGATGAAATAGCGATCGCCCCAGCCAGCCTTCCAGATGCTTGACCTGCTGACTGACCGCACTTTGCGAGATGAACAGTTCACTTGCTGCCGCCGTAAAACTACGATGGTGCGCTGCTGCATCAAAACAGCGCAGCCATGACAAAAGAGAGGAGGAAAGCGGTTTTTTCATTACTTATACTAATGCCTCTGTTAATGTTAAGTATTTGCGATAGCCTTTATGTATAACTATGATCATACCATTCCAGAGATGATCAATGATTCATAGACTTATGATAACTAATGCTATACCAAGCCGCCACAACTACCCTGCCCCACATATATGGCTCAACCCAGGCTATCACCACGCCCCCTCCTCAACCTGGACTGATCTGGCACAGGCTCGTATTGCAGAAGCTCGCCTGGCAGCCTTTGCACCATTGCTAACAATGTTATTTCCAGAATTGCAGACCAGCGCCGGCATCATCGAATCTGCTCTGATTACCGCCCCTCAGCTTCAAGCATCTTTGCAGACTGCGGGTGGAGCGGGCAATTACTGGATAAAAGGCGATCACGCCTTACCGATAGCAGGTTCAATCAAGGCACGAGGGGGATTTCATGAGGTATTGGAATTTGCCGAGACACTCGCTTTGCAACATGAACTTATCCAAACTGGTAGTGATCGGATGGAACTTGCTTCACCACAAGCACATGCTCTTTTTTCCCATTACGAAGTCGCCGTTGGTTCTACTGGCAATCTTGGTCTGGCTATCGGCATCATATCAGCAGCGCTTGGTTTCAAAGCAACGGTACACATGTCTGCCGATGCCAAACAATGGAAAAAAGATCGGCTACGCAACCGAGGAGTCCGAGTTGTAGAACATAGCGGTGACTACGGCAAAGCAGTTGAAGCTGGTCGCCTTCAGGCAAAAAATAATCCCTTAGTTTATTTTGTCGACGACGAGCAATCTAGCTCCCTCTTTTATGGTTATAGCGTTGCTGCATTCCGACTCCAGCAACAATTTAATGATGCAGGCGTTATCATTGATACAACGCACCCCCTATTTGTTTACCTGCCTTGTGGCGTTGGGGGAGCCCCCTCTGGCATCGCTTTTGGCCTCAAAGCAATCTATGGCGATGCTGTACATTGTTTCTTTGTTGAACCACAAGCCTCGGCCTGCTTCCTGACCAGCATGGCTAATCCAGATAAACCCGATATCTCCATCTACGATGCTGGGTTGGATAACCATACTGACGCTGATGGTCTGGCGGTACCACGAGCATCCGATTTAGCAATATCAGCCATGCGCCCTCTACTTTCTGGAGTCATCACTGTCGCCGACAACACCTTGTTTTCTGATTTATATCTGGCATACCGTGACGTCGGCATCAAGCTAGAGCCCTCTGCTGCAGCCGGCTTTTGTGGACCACGCATGCTGTTTACAGAAAATGCGGGACAAGCTTACCTCACCCAACATGATTTGCAAAACAGCATGGCGCATGCGCACCATCTGGTCTGGGTAACAGGTGGCTTGTTGGTGCCGGAACAGGAATTCCTCGACTTTCTGGCGCGTGGCGAATCCATTTTGACACCTTGATCGCTTTCATCACTTGTGGCACATCTGCAAAACGTTTAGCAGTAATCATGGCAATTATTTTCACAGCTTTATTCACAACCACGGTAATTCTTTCCTTTTTCGGAGTCTGATATGACCAGCATGCACCGCTTCCATTTTCGACAATTGCTGACTGCGACAGCCATTGCCGTCACACTGTCTTGCGCCTTACCCATTGCCTCCGCACAAACCGTGACAGCTGTCATGCAATCGAGCCTACGTATGCTTGATCCCATCATGACAACCGCCCATATCACCCGTGATTTTGGCTACATGGTGTTTGATACCATATTGGCACTTGATGAGCATGGTCAGGTAAAACCGCAAATGGCAGAAAAATGGACAGTTTCGCCAGATGGTAAAACCTATACTTTCACGTTGCGTCCTGGTCTTACATGGCATGATGGTGGAAAAGTTACCGCTGACGACTGCGTTGCTTCAATCAAACGCTGGGCACAACAAGATAAACTGGGACAAGTCATGATGCCGATGGTCACCAGCATCAAGGTCATTAATTCGAATACCTTTTCCATGAGTTTTTCACGCGTGACGGACATTGCGCTACAAGCCTTGAGCAAACCTAGT
>JAATGO010000366.1 GCA_015654605.1 Betaproteobacteria bacterium | reverse complement strand
GACAGGATCAGCTTGAAGACTGGAAAAAGACATGACTGTATCCATTCTTCAATATTTTTTACTACGGTTATACAAGAAAACGAAGCGGGAGCAAAAATCTGCTCCCGCCACCATACTATACTCTACACAGAACGACGTACCATCAGTTCCTTGATCTTGCCAATTGCCTTATTGGGGTTCAAGCCCTTAGGACACACATCGGCACAGTTCATGATCGAGCGACAACGGAACAGCCGATACGGATCCTCCAGATTATCAAGGCGCTCACCAGTAGCCTCATCCCTGCTATCGGCAATAAAACGATATGCCTGCAACAATCCAGCAGGCCCAACAAACTTGTCAGGATTCCACCAGAATGAAGGACACGATGTTGAACAGCATGCACATAATATACACTCATATAGGCCATCGAGTTCTTCGCGTTGTTCAGGTGATTGCAAACGCTCCTTCTCTGGTGGAATATTATTGTTCACCAGATACGGCTTGATCGAATCATATTGCTTGAAGAAATTGGTCATATCGACGATCAGGTCGCGGATCACAGGCAAACCAGGCAAAGGTTTGAGCACGATGGGTTCTGTGAGTTCCTTCAGGTTAGTGATGCATGCCAAGCCATTCTTGCCATTGATATTCATGGCATCCGATCCGCATACACCTTCACGGCAGGAGCGACGCAACGCCAACGAATCATCAACATCAGATTTGATCCGTATTAATGCATCCAGCAACATTTTATCCGTTGGCTTGAGCTCAACAGTCAAATCCTGCATATAAGGCTTTTCATCCTTATCTGGATCATAGCGATAAATTTTAAATTTAAGGGTACGTGTCATGTTCTGACCTTTTAGAAAGTACGTGGCTTGGGTTTAAAGGTATCAACGGTCAGCGGCTGCATGTTCACAGGCTTATAGTCGAGACGATTCCCTTCGGAGAACCACAGCGTATGTTTGAGCCAATCCACATCATCGCGGTGCTCGTACTCGCGATGTGCGTGAGCGCCACGAGATTCTTTACGGGCAGCAGCGGAGGTAATCGTTGCCTTGGCAGTTTCAATCAGGTTATCGAGTTCCAGAGCCTCTACTCGCGCAGTATTGAATACCTTGGACTTATCTTTGAACGACACATGTTTGCGACGCTCATCGAGTTCCATGATCTTCTTGTAGCCTTCCTGCATTAGTTCATCTGTACGGAACACGCCGCAGTAATGCTGCATTGTTGCACGAATAGTATTGGCGACATCCTGCACACGCTCTTCACCAGTGCTATTTTCGAGTCTAGATAAACGGTCCAATGCAGCATCTGCAGCATCTGCAGGCAGCGGCTTGTGACTACGCTCTCCCAACTTGCTGCCAACAATATGATTACCTGCAGCACGTCCGAAAACAACGAGATCCAACAAGGAGTTCGTACCAAGCCGGTTGGCACCATGTACTGATACACACGCACACTCACCAATTGCATACATCCCTTGCACAATCTCTTTTTGCGAGCCATTCTTAGGAGCAACAACCTGACCATACACATTCGTCGGAATACCGCCCATTTGATAGTGAATCGTCGGCACCACAGGAATTGGTTCTTTGGTAGCATCCACGTTAGCAAATTTGTGGGCGATTTCCAAAATGGAAGGTAACCGCTTGCGAATAGTGTCAGCACCAATGTGACGCAAGTCCAGCAAAACGTGATCCTTATGCTGTCCCACACCTCGGCCTTCCTTGATTTCCTGATCCATGGAACGCGAAACGAAGTCACGCGGAGCCAGATCCTTGAGCGTTGGTGCGTAACGTTCCATGAAACGTTCACCATTGCTGTTGATCAGAATGCCGCCTTCACCGCGCACACCTTCCGTAATTAATACCCCAGCACCAGCGACACCCGTTGGGTGGAATTGCCAAAATTCCATGTCCTGTAATGGCAACCCTGCGCGAGCCGCCATACCCATGCCATCACCAGTATTGATGAACGCATTAGTCGAAGCGGCCCAGATGCGCCCTGCTCCACCAGTAGCAAACAAAGTGGACTTGGCATGCAACATCATGACTTCGCCTGTTTCCATTTCTAAGGCAACTACGCCCAGGACGTCTCCGTCTTGATCACGAATCAGATCAATGGCCATCCACTCCACAAAAAAATGTGTTCTAGCGCGTACATTACGTTGATACAGTGTGTGCAGCAAGGCATGTCCGGTACGGTCAGCCGCAGCACATGCCCGCTGTATCGGCTTTTCGCCAAAATTAGCCGTATGCCCACCGAAAGGACGTTGATAAATAGTACCGTCGGCGTTACGGTCAAAAGGCATACCGAAATGCTCTAATTCATAAACAGCCTTTGGTGCTTCCCGGCACATGAACTCGATCGCATCCTGGTCGCCCAGATAATCTGATCCTTTGACGGTATCAAACATGTGCCAGTACCAGTTATCTTCTGACATGTTACCAAGCGATGCGCCAATACCACCTTGCGCAGCAACAGTATGTGAACGCGTTGGAAACACCTTGGATAACACAGCGACATTCAAGCCAGCTTCAGCCAATTGCAAGGAAGCACGCATGCCGGATCCGCCGGCGCCAACAATAACCGCATCAAAGCGGCGTGTAGGAATTGTGGATTTAATAGCAGCCACGATTACACTCTCCACAAAATCTGTGCTGCCCATCCAGCACAACCGACCAACCACAAAATTGTGGCAACTTGCAATACCAACCGTATGCCAACCACCTTGACATAATCCATCCAGACATCGCGCACGCCAACCCACACATGGTAAAACAACGCCATGAATGCTACGAATGTCGCAATCTTGAACCACTGGTGTGCAAACAATCCAGCCCAGCCTTCGTAGCTGAAATCAACGGCGGTCAAAAACGATACCAATAAAATAATGGTATAGAGTGCCATGACAACAGCCGTAGCACGTTGTGCCAGCCAATCGCGCAAACCATAATGCGCGCCAACGACCAGGCGCTTGGGTCCCACATTATTATTCGCCATTTTAGAATACTCCGAATAGTTTCAATGCCACCAACAAGGCAAGCACCAGGCTGATTGTCAGTACAACAGCAGCCGATTTGCGTGCGCTCTCTTTGCTCAAGCCGATGTGATTATCAATAATCAGATGGCGAATACCAGCGCAGAAATGATGCAGATAGGCCCATGAAAGCGCCAGGATGACAAGCTTTGAAAACCAGTGGGACGTAAACCCTTTGAAGTAGTCAAAGGAACTTTCCGACAGCAGACTATGATCCAACATATACAAAATAAATGGCAGCAGCAGAAACATCAATAAGCCACTGATTCTATGCAGGATAGAAACAACTCCCGCCAATGGCAAACGATAACCTACGACTTGGGTAATTTGTATGTTACGAAATTGGGGCCGTTGTCGTTTAGCGGCTTCAGACATAACAAGTTTCTCCTCAGATTTTAAAACAATGTTGCAATTTTCGCTTATTTCTTACATCTTCACCAACACTTATCTACAAATTCCTTCATATCAGCAGCCGATATAAGGCGATCAGCATTATAGAAAAAGAACTCTGTAACACCTAATTCAACTCACTTTGATAGTAATAATTGGCAGTCAAATACAAGCCGCGCCGCAT
>JAATGO010000081.1 GCA_015654605.1 Betaproteobacteria bacterium | reverse complement strand
GAATATTTCTAATGCAGGTATTGGCTTCTTTATGAAATTAGATGGTCTTGGTTCAGAAAGACTGGAGGTACTAGAAGTCTATTGTATGTGCTTATCGATGGGATTTTCTGGAAAATATGCTTATAAAAATGACCAACATGCTCTTGTTGAGATAAAGAAAATAAGTTTTGCTTTGCTCAAGAGCGATCATAAAATTAGTGCTGAGAATGGTGATGTACTGTTCCCAGATGCATACAGTCAAACAGCAGAGAAATCTATAGTCGCTTTACCTAAGCATTGGCGAAGCTCATCATTTCTTCTTAGTTATCTAGTGATTCCATTCGGGATATTGTTCTCCTTTTACATTCTCTTTCACATCATTATTTTGCAGATGGTGAATGCTATGATTATAAAATAAAAAATGAAAAAGCTTGTGATTATCTTGTTGTGGTTGCTGCTCCTATGTGGATTAGTAATATTTAGCGTTGGAATCATGTTGTATCTTGACTGGCCTCGCTGGACAGCATTAGCCGTTTTCCTTGGGGGCCTATTTTTTGTTTTTCTAGGAAAATATATTTTCCACATCATGGGTTGGTATAAAAAGAATAAGACACGTCATGCTGTCGACAACATTTCAGATCAAATAAATATTGTTCAATCCAGTTTAACTAGAAGTTGGAAATCTGCGATTACGTTATTAAGAGAATCTTCTTTAAAAAAGAGAGGGAACCCTATATTTGTTCTACCTTGGTTCATGATGCTAGGTGCTAGCGGATCTGGGAAAACGACGATCTTGAGAAATGCGAGATTGACATCTCCAGTGCAGGAAGGGAGACCAAAATATGGTATGGAAAATACTCATCATTGCGAGTGGTGGTACTTTGAGAAAGCCGTGATCATTGATTGTGCAGAGCAATCACACGAGGATAATCATCGGCAGGAATGGGACGCTATGATGAACTTGCTGACACAATATCGTCCTCGAGAAGGAATTGATGGTGTGGTTTTGGCATTGAATGTCGAGTGCTTCATGCAGAAAAAGAAAGACGATCTCCTTGTAGAAGGAAGACTTATACGTTTACATATAGATCAATTAATACAGAAATTTGGGAAACGTTTTCCGATCTATTTGTTATTGACGAAATGCGATTGTCTCTATGGATTTGAGGAATGGAGCCATCATTTCTCTGAAGGTGCCTTGCGGCAGGCAATGGGGTATCTTGCAGAAGATAATAGCAGGCCAGGCGGCGAGAAAATTTTCCTTGATGCTGCTTTCGACAGTATCGGAAATGCATTGAGTAGATTGCGACTCCATATTATGGAGCATAGTACAGAAGTGAATCCGCAAATATTATTATTTCCGCAAGAAGTTGAGAATCTCCAATATGGCCTATTTGAGTTCCTACAAACATGTTTCGCAGATGACTCTTATCTAGAACGTCCATTCTTGAGGGGATTATTTTTTAGTAGTGGTATACAAGCGGGCGGTGCCACATCGAGTTTACAGTATATCTCGCCGTCGATACAACATGGACGGTCAGATCGAGGTTTATTTGCACATGATTTTTTTGAGAACGTACTGCCCGGTGATAGATATATTTCTCTTCCTACAGAACATAAGAAAAATCACTTCGAGTTATGTAGAAATTTATGTTTTTTTTCATGGATGTTTCTATGTTCTCTGATAGGAGTGGCAATCGCCGTTGCGTTTATTGGTAACGTCTACACCATTAATATGGTGAATGATGATAAGCCTTTCGATACTGTTTTTAAAGGATATCCAGCAGAAGATATTTCGTCATTGGAGAAGATAGCACATTCGCTGATATTGATAGAGCAGCGTAATAAGAAATGGAGCGTGGCATGGATGGCCAATACAAGTGGTATGGATCGTTTGCAAGAGAGTTTGAGAACTGCGTATATTTCCTATTTCCAGAAATATATTGCATCAGATGGTTTGGTAGAGGATGAGCAGAACACCATACAGAGCGATAAATATTTTTCATCCTCAAAATTTCCCAGGCTGCTTCTTAATATTGTTCGTGATATTAATATTCTACAAGCCAGATTGGATGGCGCTAATCGAGAAGAGTTAGAAAAAATGCCGCAGCGACAGCCCATGGAAATGGATGCTTCATCGCAACAACAACGCATAAATCGATTGCTGATTTCTTATCTGGCCTGGTCAAATGACCCTGCATATTATGCTGAACGTCTACATGCTAATCAGAAAAATCTGGAAAAGTTGGCGTATGCAGATCCACAAATGAAATGGTTGACTGGTGTAGTCACTGATCGTGGCGCTATTCCTGGAGTACATATTGATGATTTTTGGGGTAGAGATGGAGCGCTTTTGGAAGAAAAGGGAGTTGCCAATACAGTAGCAATTCCTGCTGCCTTTACTAAAGCAGGATGGTTAGAAATTAAGATATTTTTGGCGGAAATGGAACGTAGCGTTCCTGATAAGATACAGTTCATGGCGCATCGCAAGGCCTTTGAGCGTTGGTATCATGAGAAGAAATTCATATATTGGGGGGATTTTCTGAAGGCGTTTCTTGATGAACAAGAGTTCTTGCTCGGGGAGTCTACGTGGCGTAAAGAACTAAATCTGATGGGGACGGCGCAGAGTCCGTATGCAAGATTCATTGCTCGTTTGAATGAGGAATTTGAGGGTATGGATGATATTGATGGCAAGGCACCTTTGCCGCAATGGATTCTTTTGGTAAGGAAATTTTACCAACTGCAAATACAGGCGATGCATCTTGATTCGGTAGGGAAGAGCGCTAAAATTATTGGGGCTGTGAATGCAGTTGGTGGCGTGGCGATACGAGAAACCCTTCAGGGAGACGTTGCGGCAGGAGAGCGGACTGTAAAGGAAAATCTTGAACAAATTAACTCGCTGCAATCCTACCTTAAAGATGTCAGATCTCTTGTCATGGGAGCCATTGCCGGAACCGCGAACGCATATCAGATCGCTGCTGATTTTCATCAATTTGGTAAAGAGAGTAGTGTCAAGGTTTCGCTTCCCCATGTTGCTTTTGATCGATTGAATGAATTCAAGAGATTGATGGGAGATGATAATCCAGAGAATCAAATGGTATGGAAATTGATAGCAGGACCTCTTGACTTTGTATTGCATTATATTGAGCAACAAGCGTCATGTGAATTGCAAAAGAAATGGCAATCTTCAGTACAGCGGCCGTTACAAACGGTATCTGATAAGGCACAGATGCTATCACAGTTGTACGGCACATCAGGAACAGTGTGGAAATTTGTTGAGAATGCTGCAGGTCCCTTTTTGGAACGTGATGCGCGATATTATAAAAATGTGGAAACATTAGGGTATCAGTTACCGTTTACTGTAGAATTTTTGTCAGCTCTTAATACAGCGATAGATAAAAGAATGCATGAAGAAGACATACGGAAACGCTTGGAAAACAGTAAAAGAGAGAAGAAATTATATGAACAACAACTTCAGGTAACATCACAACAAGCTATTTTACGAATAGATAATAGCCTTCAGCAGATAAGAAAAGACATAGCTGCACTAAAGGTACAGCGATTTCTATTAATGATTGAGGCGCAGCCTACTAGCGTGAATATGGAAGCGAAAGTGAAGCCATTTTCCACCATTTTATCTTTGCAATGTGCTAATGATATTGTTAGATTGAATAATTATAATTTTCCCGTGCATCAAAAATTCCAGTGGATGTATGAGCAATGTGGTGATGTTAGTCTTGAGATAAAATTGGGGAAAATGACGTTGAAAAAATATTATCCGGGAGCATTAGGGATGATTAATTTCATCAGCGATTTTAGAGATGGAGAAAAGCGCTTTTATACAACGGATTTTCCTACCTCAGAAGAGGAGCTCGAAGAATTGGGAGTTCATTGGATTGGTGTCCATTACAATTTTAAAGAATCGCAAGCATTATTTCAGGCCGCACAGAGATTGGATCAACTGGAGAAAATGGAAAAAGATAGGATGGAAGAAAGGCAGGGTTTCCAGGAGCAAATTTTTCAACGAGACCAGGATGCAATACAGGACAAAATAGCAGATGAGGAATTGACCATGGGCGCTGCTTCGAATGATGGAAGCGGTGTTTGGGACGCTATACGATCTTCTAAAAACATGTTGCCATCATATATTGCTGCTTGTTGGAGATAGCCTTCCCTTCCTTTGGCATAGGAATGAGAACTCATTGCATCAATAGGTGTGAGATACGTTCTCTGTATAGAACTTACATGATAAGGGAAAGTGCTGCAGACATATCTATTTGGATGATGTCTTTCAATAAAGCATCTGCTTCATGCTTGTTGGTATCAACATGTGCCAGTATGCGGTAGGCCGTCAACATGATGTCAAGTGCGAATTCGGGTTCCCATTGGTAAAGTTGAAAGTGCTTCATGGTGGTGAGCAGGGACTGTGCGAATGGCGTCAAATTTTCTGATGAATGGTGCTTTAACAGTAATTTACATAAATATAATCGTAGTTGAAGGCGCGCGCGTTCTGTGTTTAGTCGGAGCATTTCTTTCTGCAAAAATATTGTTGCTGAATGAATGTCGCAATTGGATGCTAGTTCTTCAGCTGCGTCCAGGGTGTCTTGAGGAATGCTATCTATCAATGGAGAAGCGAACAAATTCCAATTCCCCACATTCATAGATTGTAGCCATTGGCGAGTGGATGTATTGGCAAAAGGCATACCATCGGAAAATTGTAGATTTTCCAAAGTAGGAAGACGTCTTAGCAAGGACCATGTAGCATCTTTGATTTCACGTTGCGCGTTATGTCCTGAATGAGACGTATGGGATAGTGCTTGTATTGTTAAATAATTTAAATCTAACCAGAATGGGAAACAGAGAAGCTGGGCTTCGGAAAATTGGATTAATGTTTGATGATCATGATACGTATGCAGGTTGTGAAGTGTCGTGAGTGTTTCAGAAGAAGGCGGTGGTATCTGTGTACGTTGATGAGTTGTTGGTGGTAGTGTATTAATACGCGACCACGCAATAATACGGCGCAGACGACATGCCATTGCAGGATCGCTGTCATTGTCATGATGCCATTGTGCAATCGTGGCGAGTGCATGAAAGGTGTTATCAGATAAAGTTTTGTCAGGTGTTGTGTAGATACTATCAGTAGTAATTTCTAATTCTCCTGGAGATGACAGAGGAGATGTTTGAGGGGAGGAAGGGGCGACGATGGTAGCCTCTTCTATTGTGTTAGGAGACTGCTCTGTTTCTGTATCTGCCACCCGCGCAGATTCCTGGCTTGATGCTGTAGTTTGGCAAGTTACAGATACATTTTCTTCGGTAAGGACAGTATCTTTCTCAGGGATTCTTTGTATAGTAGGAATATGGCTGAGGAGAAGGCTGATGGGACGAAACGAGGGAGCCTGATGATCTTTTTCTTGTAATAGCGCCTCTAAGGCTTGTAATTGACATTGGCATTGGCTACATAATACTTCTTCTTGTGGTGGTAGATTTGGCCATGACATAGCGCCATGTAGCTTAATGTACTCTAATAGCCATTCTAGTGCGTTATGTCGGGCATGCGGGCGTTGTGTTGGATGCATGGTGTCCCAATAAATGTGGAACATATCATGGAGTACTTTTAATCCATCACGTAGGCCTGTTAGACTTTGTTCTTGCAATAGTGCTGCGACAAGATAGCATGCCACTAGAACATCTTTTCCTTTGTTGGATAGCAGAGAGACACTTAGTTGAGTAATTTTTCTCCAATCTGGTGTGCACGATACTTCCGAAGGTATATTTATTGTTGGTTTAAAAAGTAAGGAGATTTCATTTCGTAATGATACAAAATCTGGGTCGTTGCGTACATTGGTTCCGGCAGGATGACGCGAGCTGATGGGCTGGCTTCCGAGCGTATCAAGAATAGTCATGATTTAGATCAGAGATAGCAAATGATATATTGTTTATCTAGTGCCATATGGTTTCAATTTCAGTATAAAAAAAATAACCAACTCCACGTTCTGTACATAGCAATGTCGGATGCTTTGGATCGGTTTCTAGTTTTCGTCTAAGGCGTAGAATCTGGACATCAATAGCACGATCATAAATGTCATCAAAAGCTCTAGTACTTTCCAATAATTTGTCGCGAGATATGATGCGACCAGGAGTGCTGAGGAAAGCAACCAAAAGATTAAACTCAGCATTGGTGAGTTGCACGTTGCGACTATCTGGAGAGATAAGGCGACGTGTGTTCAGGTTAAGGTTCCACCCCGAAAAATGATAGGCACGGGGATGTTTTCCGCGAGTCAATGGCAGTTGGACGGAACGAGAAGATCGGCGTATCACGGCACGTATGCGTGCCAGTACTTCGCGTAGGGAATAGGGTTTGGTGATGTAATCATCTGCATAGGATTCTAATCCCATGACACGATCTTCTGCTTCTGTTCGGCCAGTAATGAAAATAATAGAAATGGCATAGTCGTCACGCCAGCTATGAGCCAAGTCAGCGCCATCCCCATCTGGTAGACTGAGATCAAGTAGTACCAGGCTATGCGTTTTTTTTATGATAGCAGTATTGGCTGCAGCAGCGGTTCCTGCTTCTTCTACCAGATAGCCATTTTTTGTAAGATATTGTGCAAGCATTGTACGCATTGCAGTATCGTCGTCTACTATTAGAATTTCATCATTTCTTGGGTACATAGTTTTCCTTTCAATTTAATATAGAGTGAGTGGGAACATATTTCGTGAGATTTATGAGACACGCCCTAGTTTTCCTGCTATTACAATAGCCTTTGCCAATGCTATCTGATCAAAGTTATAAGGAAGTGCTGCAGCACCAGCTGTGTTGGAGATAACAGAAAGTTGAGGTTCTTTTGAGAAAAGTATGAGCGCGACTTTTGGTAATCGTGTCCGGATGTAGTCAGTAAGTGCTATTCCGTGTAATTGAAGATTATCAATGTCAGCGAGTATTAAGAAAAGTTCTTCAGGTGCGTCAATATCTCCAGATAGTGCTAATGGCGCATCGGTATGACTGCATGGTTCAAAACCAAGTTTGGCAATCCAGTGCTCATAGCAGTCACACATGGCGCCAGGCGCAATCAATAACAAAATACGTTCGCCATTTCCCATGAGTGGAAGTGGCAATTGTTGATGTGCGACAACGGCATGATCAGCGCTTGGGAGCAATAATTGTAATTGCGATCCATTGGCTGAACTGCTCACACCAATACTGCCATGGTGTTGATGAATAATACTGGCAACGATGGCAAGTCCAAGACCTGCATTGCCGCTACTCGCGGATTGAGTAGAGAAAAATGGCTCAAATAGAGATTTGATATGTTCTGGTGCTATACCTGAGCCATCATCAATGATCTCGATCCAGGAGCAATTCCCAGTAAGAATTTCACCATGCCATAGATGGGCCGCTGGCTGTAAACCGGTACCAGGTTTAATGATGACGCGAGAATGAGCAACGCGAATGGCGTTGCTGATGAGATTGAAAGTCGCACGTAGAATTTGATCTCGTTGCGCTAGTATTGGCAATGAGAATGGTGGAAGTATCAGGCTTAGTGTGACGGTCTGTTTGCATAGTGGCTTGGCCAGAATCATGGCTTCAGTCGCAATCTCACATAAATTAAGAACGGTATATGCTGGATTGCCATACCGTTCTGTCAGTAGGATGTGCCGACTGAGCGCTTGGCAACGTGTAACGGCAGAAGTGACTTCTCGTAATGGTGCTCGCGCTGGAGAATTGGCAGGAAGGTATTCGATGGCTAACTCTGTATAACCACCAGCTGCACCGATGATATTATTGACATCATGTACGATACCACCAGTCATTAAACCGATTGACTCCAAGCGCCGTGCTTTTGAAAGTTCCATGGAGAGGCGTTGACTTTCTCTTGTAGCAATGGCCACAAAAAAAGACAGAAGCGTTAATCCTGCCAAGTCCACCTGTAGGTATAATATGCCATCTGTATCATGGCTATAAGGTCCTATCTCTAGCATGATGACAAGGGTCGCGAGAGTGACAGCATTGATAGTGGCACTTCTCATGCCGCCATAAACTGCACTGGAAATAAGCACCAGTGACAATACGATCTTTAATAATTCGGTAGCAACATCAAACCATGTACTGATTCCTATAATCGTTAACATGCCAAGTACGCATAGCACATTGCCGAGTAAGGGATTACTGATTTTATTGCTATCTATTAGTTTTGTGAGATGCGATGCATTGCACCAGGTAAGTAATGTTGGTACTAGAATGAGAACTGGTAGACCATTGCCAATAAGAAGTACCAGCCATTCTTTCCACCAACCTGATGATAATGGTAGTTCTGCAATCGTTGCTCCTGAAGATGCGATTAAGATGATGGCTGTGAGTGGTAGCAATAATATGAACCGCATTAATTTGGAGATGGAATCCAATTCTCCATCAATTGCCACCAGGTTGCGCCCAAGTCCAGCACATAGTGCAACTTGTGCAACGTTAAGTAGGGCATACCATAGATTGTCACGTTGTATTGTTCCGCTGAATATATCTTCCACTAACAGCGCGATAAATATGGCCACCAGATAGGGCGGCCAACGACGATAGTGCATACGCCATAGCATGGCAATCGCTAGACAGGGTGCCGGCCAGACGTTGGCAGCTAATGTCTGTGTATGTGGACAAGATGCACTCTCTTTGGCAACTATCCAGTAAATTGTGCCAAAAATGCCCACATGCAAAAATAGACGTAGCGAACTATTCTTGAAAATAATTTGCATGAATTGTCTCCTGCCAATACTTGGTTACAGTTATCGCTGGATAGGCGATAGCGGTAGAAAGCGGTCATTTTAGTAGTTGCGTTGACTGGAGCACATGTCATTTAAATCAGTGAGTGGGACGTTCAAGGGAGGAGTAGATGTATTCATTCCTTTATTACCCCCGCAGGTTATCCCTTATTTATTTTCTTCCAGAACGGTCCTTCAACCTGTTTTCTTCCTAATACCTGTTCTGGTAATGCATCTCACAAATGTTAGTAACATGAGTTCTAGCTGTTCTGATATATATCCAATACCTAATTGGGTGAGTGACACAAGAATGGAATCGGTAATTAATCATACAAAATTCTGTATTTTTATGGCAGTCGCTGATGTACGAAATGCTATTCGCATAGTGGCATACTCGTCCTATTATTTCGCGTTGGGAGAAAGATATACAAAGGAAAGGCTGCCATTTTCTGCTTCGGAGTCATATTGTGGATAAGTCAGAGAGCAGAGATGTCCGCTTGTATTGCTAAAAAATTCCAATATATGGAATGCTAAGCGCTTTTTATTGCTGTTCTGAGAGGAAATTGCGCAATGCTGCGGTTGAATAGCGTATAGGTGTTATGGCAGAGAGTGTTTGCATCTTCTTGACCATAACGTGCACTTATCTTCCTATACATGGAAAAATAAACAGTACTTATTTTGTTTAGGAAAAATATTGTGTAATATTATTAATTCTTGGCTAACACTTTAAAAGTGTTAGCATGATGTTTGGCGATCAACCAGGGCGAAGAAAGAGCATCATCTCACTGTCTTGACACGTGCACATGATATCAATTTATTGATACTGCAGATATTTACACATGAATGCTTTTCATGCCCTTTTATGAAATAAGTTTTATGTGCGAAGTGTCGCAATACGTTTTGTTGTTTCCGTAAGTAAAAGCTGAACATCGGTGCCTGGAGTGACCATGTCGACACCATAAGCTTTCATGCACTTCGCCATTTCTAGAGAACCGGAGAAAATGCCAACATATTTTCCACGAGCATGGCACATCTTAATGATGTGTTGTATCGCTGTTGAAAGTTGTTCGTCTTGCCATGCATCAGGCGGTAGACCAAGATCAATGGCGAGATCGCTAGGGCCAATGAAGATGCCATCGAGATGAGGTACCGCTAAAATTTCCTCGGCTGTCTGTAGGCCTGCCTTGGTTTCTATCATTGCCAAGGTCATTATCGTTTGATTGGCATGCTCAAAATAATCTTTGCCACCATATAGGAGTCCGCGTGCTGGCCCATAGCTGCGGCCCCCATGTGGGGAGTAGTAACAGGCATGCACAAATCGCCTGGCGTCATCGGCACTGTTGATGAGAGGGCAAATAATGCCATAGGCACCGGCATCGAGTAATTTGTTAATTTCGCCAAGCTGATTTTGTGTGCAACGCACCAGAGGTGTTGCTGCTGTGGTAGAAATGGCTTGTAACATGGGTATGGCAGATTCAATGGAAAACAGACCGTGCTGCAGATCGACTGTTACCGAATCAAAACCACTATGAGCAAGAAGTTCGGCTACGTACGAATTGCCAATGGACGCCCATCCATTGATCGCTACTTTATTTTGCGCATGCAATGTGCGCAGGCGGTTTTCACGCATTGGATAGTCTCCGTATTATTTATGATTATGGTGAATCGGTCATATTGACGTAAGCTAGTGTAGCAGAGAATCTCTTGTTGCTACATGCAGGAGCAATGTCAGGCTGAAAAACGGAAAGGCGTATCGTCAATGGCTGTTTTGTCACCACTGATGTGCGCTGTGAGCAGCGCAGCGCTACCGCATGCGAGTGTCCATCCGAGACTGCCTTGACCAACATTCAAGTAAAGATGTTTGATGGGGGATGCACCAATGATGGGAATGCCGCTTGGTGTTGCTGGGCGAAAACCACTCCATGGAGAGAGGCGGTTGTTGTCAGTGGCATTATCGTCGAGAGTACCAGGAAACAATGTGCGAGTATTGTGCTGTAGTTCGGCAATGGCTTTATGCGAGATGCGCTGATCCATGCCAACTAACTCTACGCGACCAGCGACGCGTAGATGGTTTGCGAGTCGTGCGTAGACGATTTTTTGGGAAATATCGGTGATCGATATCTGTGGCGCTGCAGTTTGTGCGGTGTCGGTATCAAGTGGGACAGTGATGCTATAGCCTTTGAGAGGATAGACCGGTAGTGTAAATCCTGCCTGGCGTGCCAATGCCGCGCTATTGGCACCTAATGCCATAACAAAGGCATCAGCAGTGATATTGTCTCCTCCCGCAGCGCTGGTGGTTTGCACGGCACGTAACGTCAAGTTGTCGATGCGCAGTCCTGTGATACGGGTGGAGTGCAGAAAGCGGAATTTGGGTTGTGTCAACATATGTTGCACCAAACCATGGCAAAATTGCGCACAGTCACCGACTTCTTCGCTTGGCGTGTAAACCCCGCCTACCCACCGTTGCCTCGTGGTGTTGGCTAGTGCTGGTTCAATGGCGATGCATTGTTCTGCAGTGAGGACTTCTTGTGTACAGCCATAATTGGATTGGAACGCCACTTGTTTACGGGCAGATGTGATGCCTGCAGGATCTGTAAACATGACTAACTTGCCTGCTACACGATGAGAGAAATCAAACGGAAGCGTATTACGTAATTGTTGCAGCGTATCCCGGCTTAAAAAGGCGAGCTGAAGCAGGGTAATGGTTGTGCGTTGTACACTATTGCTATTGCAGGCTTTTAGAAATTGCTATTACCAATGCCATTGTGCAAGGTCTGTAGTGGGGCGCAGAGTAAGGGGTGATGATGGGCTGAGCAGATAATGTGTCCAGTGCGTCCAGACGGAAGGATCTGCTAGTGGTGCCACGTAGGAATAGCTTAATTGTGCGCCATTGCCGAAGCTGGTGCCACGGCCTGCTTCTGG
>JAATGO010000080.1 GCA_015654605.1 Betaproteobacteria bacterium | reverse complement strand
TGGTCTGGTATGTTTTTTCCAAGATCCAGTACGCCCATCGGTAACGTCAACTCTTTCAAATAGCTGAAACGTCGAACATAGGCATCGGCCTGAGCAAAGTCCAGAAAATAAACGCCTGGCGTTTTCAGTAACTTGCCCAGCGTAGACACTGACACCGAATCATCCATCAAGAATGCTGCATCAATTTTATTATCAATCAATGCCTGAGCTGCTTTAGCGTCACCCCAATCAAATAGATGAGTATTACCGTGTTCCTCAATACCGTTTCTTTTGAGTAAATTCAAAGCCAGCAGTCTCGAACCGCTGCCTTGAACACCAATAGCAATACGTTTACCTTGTAACGCTGACAAACGATCAAGTCCTTTGGCTCCCCGATAAAAAACTGAAACGGGAATATACGCAATACTGCCCAGCGACACCAAATTGTCGCTTATTCCCTCTACCGGCATCCCCCCTTGCACAATGCCTACATCAATCTTGCTATCGACAGCACTTAATTGCCGTAAATTATCAAGAGATCCCTCGGTTGGGATCAAATTGAGCGTTACTCCATCCCGTGCCAATATTTCACGATATTTCAGCCCTACATTCCAGAAGGTACTGTTCTTCGGACCAGTCACCATGGTCAGCGTTTTAGGAGGAGCGGGACGAATAAACCAAATAGCAAGCCACACGCCTACCACAGCCAGCAAGAGAATCGGCCCGATACTCACGGCAAGATCGCGCCACGAAACTGCGATTACGCGTGCCTTCATACGACCAACAGCCTGCTTATGTTCTGTGCGGATAGGATTTTTCATTACATAATTATTTTACAATCGATGCATTATGATAAGTTATATTCCTATATTAACAACATTCCCATTTTCTCTCTTACAGGAGAGCATATTGTCGATATACCTTCTTCCGAGCACTCAGGTAAAGTATCGTTACGCAGGCATCTGATACCTTATCCATGCCATTATGAAGCAAGTGCGACAAGAAAAGGTGCCGCACTCATGACACCTGCCCTATCCAATAAATGACCAGCTAACCTCACGGCATATACTGTCCACCATTGACCTCAAGAATCTGTCCTGTCACATAGCTAGACAACTGATCCGATGCCAAGTATAAAAAAGCCCCCGAACATTCATCCGGCTCACCGATACGCCCCATCGGGATAGTTTTACGAAAACCTTCAAGTTGTTCCGGTGAGGTAAAGCGTTCCTGAAATGGTGTCATGATTACCCCTGGTGCCACCGCATTGACCCGAATATGGTCTGGCAGCAACTCCTTGGCCATACCATGCGTGATAGTACTGACAAATCCCTTTGATGCTGCATAGATCAGTGCCCCAGGGCCACCTCCATGACGTGCTGCTACTGAGGTGACATTAATGATGTTGCCTCCCCCCTGCTTCCGCATCAAGGGAATGACACAACGACTGAAAACCACGACCGAACGCGCATTGATTTGCACAATCTCATCAAATAGTGCGTCCGAAATGTTTTCCAGTGCTTCGCGCCGTACCATACTGCCAGCGTTATTGATCAGGACGTCGATCCGCCCACACTGTGCAATCACTGACTCCACACTACGCGCAACAGCCTCACTATCACGAACATCTGCACTGACCGTCAACGCCTTGCCACCACGTTGACGAATATCGGTAGCAACTGCCTCCGCCTCTGTCGCGGAACTATTATAGTGAATAACAACTTGGGCTCCTTGCGCACCAAATGCACGCGCTGCCGCAGCACCAATACCAGTACTCGCCCCCGTGACCAGAATTACCTTACCCGCAAGATCTTTCATTGTCTCCTCCTAAGAAAATTATTTTTCTTTCATCCATCGCATACAGTTCCCCACATAACCGCTACGGAGTCACTGTCTCATCTGCCTCATCTGACGCCAACATACTGCTTTTACGATATGCCTCACGCACGCGGCTTAAATGTGTACGCATCGCTTGTGCAGCACGTGATGAATCTCGAGCCTTCATCGCTGCCAGAATCTCTCTATGATCATGCAAGCTGCGCTCAAGTGTTGCCGGTAAACGAGATGTAATGCTACGACTCTTTTTACCAAGCAAATACAAACTTCCCGCAATACTCTGTAAAAATGGATTGTCACACGCCGCAATAATTGCCTCATGAAATTCGACATCGGCTGCAGCGAAAGCACCTGGATCGCCTAATAAACGAGCCTCATCTTCGACACTATGTGTCAATGAGAGTAATGTCTCATCGCTGATATGTATGGCTGCCAAAGCGGCAACCCCTGGCTCAATAATCAAGCGAGCATCAAATAAGGCTTCCAGCGTCCCCACATTCAAATCGATGATCATCTCCAGTGGCTCCATCAACTCACGTGGTTCCAGAGACCCGACAAATGTGCCATCTCCCTGCCGTATCCGTAACAAGCCAAGCAACGCCAAGCCTCGTATCGCTTCTCGCACCGCTGGACGCCCTACACCCAGCATATTCGCCAATTCACGCTCAGGAGGTAATTGCTGTCCTGGTTTAAGTAAACCACTGCGAATCATGCTGAGCAAACGCTGCGCTACTTGTTCGGAGATGGATTTTTGTACGATAGGATCAAATGACATGATTGCCTGTGCCGGGGAAATTGGTAAGACCTTTGAAAAGCAAGCATAGGTGGTGATGGTAAACATGTCAAGTCACTCAACTATCTACCGAACCTGTTCTTTCTCTTCCTCACACAGATCTGGCATTAACCGGCATGCATTTTTGCCTTCAGCAAAGCTCCCCCTCTGAAAACCATATGCGTTTATACTTCTGTCTAAAAGGAAAATAAGTGACAAATATGTAACGCGCTATCTTTGTCATATTATTCATATTTGCAACACAAATTTTTCACATTTACCACATGGAACTTGTCTTTACTGTATTGATTTTGTTGCTGGCTGTCGCTATTTCTGGTGTCGTTGCTCGACTGACGCCGATCAAACTACCGCTACCTTTGTTTCAGATTGCATTGGGCGCATTGCTCGCATTGCCCATCTTTGGGTTACGAGTCAGTTTTGACCCAGAATTGTTCCTCTTGCTATTCATTCCTCCGCTACTCTTCAGTGATGGTTGGCGTATGCCCAAGCGTGAGTTTTTCCGGCTGGTCAGACCCATTATGGCTCTGGCACTAGGACTTGTCATCTTTACTGTGGTTGGCGTTGGTTATTTTATTCATTGGATGATTCCCATCATCTCCTTACCTGCGGCATTTGCATTGGGTGCAGTGCTTTCCCCAACTGATGCTGTTGCAGTATCAGCGATTGTTGGCAAAGACCGTTTACCAACGACCATGCGCCATGTATTGGAAGGAGAGGCACTCATGAACGATTCCACCGGCTTGGTGGCGTTCAAATTTGCCATTATTGCGGTATTGTCAGGGGCGTTCTCGCTAGTGAATGCCAGTATCAGCTTTGTATTGATTTCTATTGGCGGAATCATTACTGGCCTTGTGGTTGCCTGGGGTTTTGGTTTGGTCAGACGCAAAATTATCGAATGGAGTGATGATGAACCTGGTATTCAAGTCGTTCTTCTGCTCCTGATTCCATTCGTTTCCTATATCTTTGCTGAGCATTTCGGCCTGTCTGGTATTTTGTCTGCAGTGGCTGCCGGCATGTTAATGCCTTATCTTGAAACTGCTGGAGCAGAATCAGCTGCCACCCGTATGCAAAGCCGCAGTATTTTAAATATGGTGGAATTCGTCTTCAACGGCATGACATTTATTCTGCTAGGACTGCAATTACCCAGTATTATTGGTCAGGCTCATTTTGATGCTGTCGTCGCAGGAAATGTCCCCATCTGGCACCTGGCCATCTATATCATTGCTATCACTGCTGCCTTGATCATGCTCCGTTTTGTCTGGGTATGGCTCAACCTTCGCCTGCGAAGTTTTACGGCGGCCATCATTGGCCATCATGCTGGAAGGCTGGAAGCAGATATGCGCCTTATCAGCATTACTTCTCTGGCAGGGGTACGCGGTGCTATTACGCTCGCTGCCGTTATGTCCATTCCCTTAGCACTCTCAGATGGCTCTCCGTTTCCTGCACGGGATCTTCTTATTTTCCTGGCTACAGGCGTCATTCTCTGTTCTTTGCTATCTGGAAGCATTCTCTTACCATGGCTACTCAATGGGTTGCAGCTGGAACAAGATCATATGCGACAACGTGCTGAAGAAATGCGCGCACGCTTAAGCCTGTCAGAAGCTGCTGTCAAAGGCATTACCTTGGCACAGCAGCGCATCAGTAGCTCCCTGGATGAAGCCGATCTGGCACTACTGACTGAAGTAGGAGGTAATCTTGTTGCTTCTTACCGCATGCGCATGAATGCCGAAAGTGACTCCGCAGAAGTCAACCAGGTCGCTAACCGTCTAAAGCAGTTTGAAAAAGAATTGAAACTGGCTGCCATTCGTGCCGAACGCCATGAGCTATATCGCCTACGCGCCCAGCGCCGCATTAATGATGAAAGTTTCTTTTCTCTTGGCCATCAGATTGATTTGGCAGAAAGTTTGTTACTGGGGTCATTAAGCTCGGCAAATTAGCAACATTTCTCCCTTATGAAAGATGCCAATCACTCCTACTTCCGAGTATTGACTACCTACACCGGCGATAACACACTTGCTTCCTGTGTCAGCCGCTCCCAGTTGATGTGCATCTGTTCCATCCCAGCTAAATCGGGAATAACATGAATCTCTGCTGGCAAAGATTACGCTGGGGCGACTGACCTGTCATTCACTGCGTAACTACTCACATCTCCTGATATAGGACGAAACATATAGCACACCTCGATAAAGTATCCAGTGATGAATATAGCCATGCACTGTCGAAAGTGCTATATGACTTTATGGACTCATTGGCATGCATATTGGCATCTCTGTTCGAACATAGGACAATGCAATGTAATCTCACCCCCTGAGGCCAATATGTATGATGTAGCCAACTCGATATGTACTCTATGAACTCCCCAGAAAATATTCACAAGTACTCTCAACCGCATGATAACTGCAATACGATAATTAGTATTTATATTGAATCTATAATCGCATTCTGT
>JAATGO010000267.1 GCA_015654605.1 Betaproteobacteria bacterium | reverse complement strand
CAGCGCAATCGTCTGGTCGACATTACTCCCGCAGGCTCAGAAGTGATTGAGCGTGCACAACGTGCGTTGCTTGAAATCGATGAGATTCGTAAAGTTGGTAAAGCACACTCTCAGGAGGAAAGTGGCAATCTGATCATTGCAGCCAGCCATACCCAGGCACGCTTTCGCTTACCAGAAACGCTCTCACGTTTCGTGAAAGCCTTTCCCAAAGTAAGAATTACCATCAGGCCGGATCGCGGTTCCCAGATTCACGATGTCCTTCGTTCGGGTGGCGCAGATATCGGCATCATGAGTTCTGTGGAAAATATTCGTGGAGACTTGCTCGCCATTCCTTTTCAGACCTATGGTCGCGTACTCCTTGTACCCGAAGGGCATGCCTTACTGAAGGTAGCCAAACCAAGCATGTCTGACATTACCCGGTACCCCAATGTCTTATGTGAGTCGTCGCAGACGGCAACAATGGTCACCAAAGAACTTGAACAATTTTGGGGAAGCAATCCCACTATGGTAATGGGAGCCAATGCAGATATTGTGAAAGCATATGTCGAATTAGGCCTGGGGATTTCCGTCCAGCCGGAGATTGTTTATAACGAAGAACGCGACGTAAAACTGCGAGCGATTAATGTCGACCATCTTTTTGAAAAAAGTACGACCTACATTATTCTCAATCGAAAACATTATCTTCGTGCATTCGCTTATGCATTTATAGAAATTCTGGCACCACAAATTACCAAAGCGGTCGTACAGGATGCATTTGCACATCCTCGATAAAAGCTGATCAGATATTGGTACTATTGATATAGTGTCTGATGAATAGATGAGGACGAACAAAGAAAACAAGCATATGATATTCATCACATAGTTATTACAATGAGGAGACACGAATGAAACTCACAAAATTATGCACAGCAGTCTTGATCTCATGGCTTTTTTCATTACATGCTTATGCTGTGCCGCCACGTCAGGACCTGCTTGGAGAGGCATCTGTCGAGGAAGCAGGAATGCGTACCGTTTTCCTCACCGACAGTCTTAACTCGATCAGTGTCACCGAAGGTGAACACGTCAAATTTATCGCCAATGGTACTTCTTTTTCCTGGGTATTCGACACAGGATCAACTGTGTCAGTATTTGATCTGAACCTGATTGCACCGCCAGGACTGTTAACACATCCGATATATGCCTATATTGCGCAAGATCCAAAGTTTATCGGAAGTTAATCCGTGACTTCATGATCATGATCTCAATCACTCTCATGCAATATACCATTCCTATTGCATGAGTTGACCATTCTCGATCATTCACAAATCAGGTGATGTGATTAATCGAGTCCTAACATACCACGTAATTTCGATAAATCTTCTGCGAGTGTATTGACGCGACCTGCAAGTAATTTGCGATCTCGATCAGAAAGCTTTAAATAAGTTTCAAATCGACCATCTGCCGTTTTGTATTTAGCCAATGTATCAAATACGACCTGGAAATTGTCATCTGTTTTGGCAGAAAAAGCAGGATCTTCCTTCAGGATAAGTGGGTGAAGTAATTCAACAATTTTATAAGACCCCTCAAAATTAGCTTGAAAATCCCACAAGTCAGTATGACTGTAACGATTCTCTTCTCCTGATATCTTAGTGGCGGCAACTTCTTCCATCAGCACAGCCGCGCCACCTACTACCTTTTCAGGAGGGAAAGTTAAACTAGATAAGCGCTTTTGCAATTCAAGTACATCTTTCAACAATTGATCTGCTACTGGTGTCAAATCCTTTGTTGTTTTTTGTATCCACAAGCCATATTCAATGCGATGAAAACCACCAAAGGAGGGATTCTTCTCTCCATTTTCATGGTCATCCGCACGTGAGTCTATGGCGCTATCCAGATCGCTGAACAATTCTGCCACTGGCTCAATTTTTTCATAGCTAGTACGCGTTGGTGCATATAGTGCCTTTGCTTTCTCGGTATCACCTGCTTTGACAGCGGCAACAAAAACCCTCGTATCTGCTACCAGTTTCTGCACGTTCCTGCTGACGTAGATCTTATATTCCGAAATAGGACCAACTAGCTCCAAAGGCGAAACTGCTGCCGAGACTATAGTAGTTTGCAATGCTGCAATGGCAACAACGACAGTAAAAGCGACGCGGCGGAGAAGTTGCATAATCATACCTTCAAGAATGGTGTGAGAAAATAATAAAATCAATGAAATGTCATTCAGGTTGCCGCCGCTGATAATAAGCTACGACCAAGCCAGTCATCCTGGTCTTTTATTCCTGGCAATACAAAGAAAAATCCACCTCCGATAGGCTTGATATATTCTTCCAGTGGCTCGCCATCAAGACGTTTCTGAACAGTGATAAACCCCGCTTCCAGATTTGCCTGGTAACAGATAAATAGCAGCCCCATTTCTAATTGCCCTGACTTGGTAACGCCATTGGAATAGTTGAATGGACGACGCAAAATTAAGTTTGCTGCGCTCTCCTTCGTACGGGGATTGGCAAGTCGAATGTGTGCGGTCATTGGCGTACGCAGTCCCTGCGGATCCTTGCTGTAATCTGGCACATCATGTTCGGTACGTCCGCCATCCAATGGCTCTCCCCCAGCCTTGCGACGTCCCATAATCGTTTGTTGTTCTTGTAATGGCGTGCGATCCCAACGTTCTACAAAATTACGAATAATACGCACCACCTGATAACTGCCATCAGTTGCCCATGCTGGTTCACCGCTATTGGGTTGAACCCACACGATGCGTTCCATGAGTTGATTATCAGATGAATCCGGGTTGGCAGAACCATCTCGAAATCCAAGAAAGTTGCGTGCACTTTGCGGTGGCTGACCGGTTACTGCAGGAATGAATGGAACAGTCCCCTCCTGCTTCCAATGT
>JAATGO010000201.1 GCA_015654605.1 Betaproteobacteria bacterium | reverse complement strand
CGAGACGAGTTTATTAGTGTTGTTAGCCATGAGCTACGTACACCGATTACTATCGCTGAGGGTACTATCAGTAATGCCCAGCTTATGTTTGAACGTGACGATATCCATGACGATAAGCTGCGAGAGGGTCTAAAAATGGCTCATGAACAAGTCTTATTCCTTGCTAAGATGATTAATGACCTTAGTACTCTTTCTCGGGCCGAACGTGGCCTAGCTGATGCCGTCGAAGATATTGACGTGAGGCAATTGGCCGAGGATTTATTCAAAGAATACGCACCTCAGGCAAAAAAGAAGGGGTTAGTATTTAACCTTGATCTCTCACCCAACCTCGGAACCGTCTCTGCCAGTCGACTGTACTTACATGAACTAATACAAAACTTTATCACTAACGCTATCAAATACACAAAAGAGGGTAGCATAACCTTATCAATATATAAAAAAGATGCAGCCGTCCAATTTATAGTTAAAGACACGGGTATTGGGATTGGCAAAGCCGACCAAGAAAAGATTTTTCAAAAGTTCTACCGATCAGAAGATTATCGCACACGCGAAACTGGAGGCACTGGCCTAGGTCTCTACGTCGCTACCAAGCTAGCCCGTAAGCTCCATTGTAAGATTGAGCTGACCAGTCGTCTGAATCACGGTTCAAGCTTTAGCATTAGTCTTCCAGCCAAGTAGCAATATTTCGCATGTTGCTTATCGTCCGAGTCGATTGCTGATCGGCCGACCTTTCCACGTAACCCTGTGTCGCCTGTACATCACACAACTCATCACAATAAGCACAGCCTCCTGTATCACCACATACGGCCAATGTATAGCCCCAAGCCACCAACCGTACTGCCAAGCCACATGGAAATAGCGAAGCGACAATAGCGTTATTAAAACGATCACGAGACATGCAAAGTAGACACCGAGCGTAAATGTCTGCACAGCAAACACGACGAGTGTGACGAAAGGTACAACGCCCATACATGTCAGTAAAAGCGCAGTCATAATCGCACCTAGGTTCGTGCCAAGTAGCGGCATGAGCAAGCGAATACTCGTTTCAACCTGTGAGCTCCACTTCTTCTCATAGCCAACACCGAGTGTTTTGGTGCTAATAACTAATTGGCTGCCATCGGTAATACCCAAATTCCGAGCAATGGCACTCTCGGGCTGGGTATGATCCTTGACGCTCATAAATCCACCGAGATTTTGCAATGTATCACGAGCTATCAACCACGCAGTACTACTGACGGCAGGATTTTTTGCATTCCCCACAAAAAGCACCCAGAAATACCGCAAGGTTCCGAGAAACACACTCGCTCGCAAACCATCTTCACGTCTCGGCATTACTGAAACCAACTGAAGTTTATGGGCCATCAGCCAAGAAACTAGCTGCGTGATACTGGTGGGCTTGAGAATGGTGTCTACATCCAGAAAAAGAATATAGCGGCCACTCGCTTCTTCTAGTAGGCCCTGGAGGGCATTATTTTTTCCTAGCCAGCCATCAGGCAGTGGGTATCCTTCCACAAACCGTACTCCAGCGTGCGCAAACGATTTAATAAGCATTGATGTATCGTCGACCGAGCTGTCATCAAGTACAATAATCTCCAGTTTTGGATAGTCACTGGCCAGCACTCGTTCCAGACATTCGGTCATAGCGTGCATTTCATTACGAGCCGGTATACATACGCTCACCGTCGGCAGGTCTGCGGCAGTTGCCACGGCACTATATCGATGTCGTCGAATAGCCCTTTCTAGACGTATCAGCGCCACGCTACTTACCATCGCTAGTCCGGCAAGTATACTCATCATAAGGACCTTTGTCATTACTATTATGATAGCACGCTTGACGACACCTCACTAGTGATATATAGTGGTACTTGACAGTTTGCCTAGAGCAAACTTTTTTAATTGGGAGACCTCACCAGGTGGCAACAAAGAAAGATACCAGCACGACCGTGACGCGCATTAAAGCAGGCGGTGATACATCAACAAAAAAGTCCAAGAAAGTGGTTGCATCTGAAACCGCTAAGTCAGTTAAGATTTCGCAAAAACCAACTCGCTCACCATTTATCATTCTGCGACCATTTGTGGCCATCGGACGATATTTTAAGGGCGCTTGGACAGAACTTCGTCAAGTTCACTGGCCAACCCGCGGTGCCACCTGGAGCCTAACGGGTGCTGTACTATTATTTACGGCTTTCTTCATCATCATGATTCTG
>JAATGO010000001.1 GCA_015654605.1 Betaproteobacteria bacterium | reverse complement strand
TTGATACCGGTAAAGTCCACGCTGGCAATTGCAGGGCGCTCTTCCACCTGGACGACAAGCACATCACCCTGAGCCTCGACTCTGACATCCTTGAAAAAACCAGTGGCGTACAAGGCCTTAATGGCTGCAGTTCCCTTTTCATCCGTAAAGGTATCGCCTACACGTACAGGCAGATAACTAAATACGGTACCCGCCTCGGTACGCTGAATCCCTTCAACGCGGATATCCTTGACGACAAATGGCTGAACTGCCATCGCTTGGCTTGAGCAAAATGCGAATACCGCAGCAGCAATCAGACGACGAGAACAAGCCGGTGCCCAAAAATTCTCAGAATGTAATTTCATTAGCTATCGTTTATCAACAGTGTTTGGCAACATTTACCAAAGGAAAATTGGTTAAATACAACATCAGAAGCACATTTTTTTCCCAAAAATGACTTCCAACAAATCTTTATAATCTTAAACGCGCAATATCATTAAAAACAGCAACGATCATCAATGTCATCAAAATACCGATCCCGGCGCGCTGAGCTATCTCGCCAAAACGTGCAGATACCGGACGTCCTGTCAAAATCTCCAGCAAATAATACATCAAATGTCCCCCATCTAACACTGGAATAGGTAATAGATTCATTACGCCAAGACTAATACTGATGAAGGCAATAAAACCCAAATAACTGATTACACCAACGCGCGCTTGCTCTCCTGCATACTCAGCAATCGTGATGGGGCCAGTGACATTCTTCCATGATACCTGACCGATCAACATTTTCCCGATCATTTTAACTGTCATCACGCTGGTATCCCACGTCCTACCAACGCCTTTCAATAAAGCCGCCAACGGAGTATCACTTACTACGATCATTTCAGGTGCCAACGGTACCTCAGCACGAATTCTACCAATAACACGCCCTTTTTCGGTCAATACTTCGGGGGTAACCTGCGCCGTGAATACCTTCCCATCTACACCTTCACGAACGCCATGTACAATCAACGTTTTTCCTGGCATAGCGCGAATCTGTTTGATCAAGGCCAAACCATCTTTAATCGGTACGCCGTTCACATCCAGGATACGATCTCCCTCGCGCAAACCTGCCCGCTGCGCAGGCCCATCCAATATTTTCCCAAGAACGGCAGGCGGATATGCCAAATTCAGCCCTAATTTTTCCAGGAAGTCCCCTTCAAGATCGTTAGCTGATAGCGAATCGGTTGGTACTGTCACCGTTTCTACGATTTTGCCACCATCTGCACCAGGACCATTAGCTCGTTCGACAGACAACTGGGCAGATTTTTTCGCTAATACCAGTTGCATCAGTTTCCAGCGCACATCACTCCAGGTAGTCACCGCTTCACCATTCACCGCAGTGACTCGCACATCTCCCAGCAAGCCAGCTTTCCCTGCCACTGATTGTATTGGCACATCACCCAAATTAGGTGCCAATTCTGGCATACCATGCATGAACAACGCCGCAAATAACACAATCGCCAAAACAAAATTGGCGAATGGGCCTGCTGCTACAATCGCGATGCGGCGCCAGACAGACTGTCGCGTAAATTCACGTGCCAGATCTTCTGGTGCCATCCCGCTGATATCCTGTTCACGCGCATCCAGCATTTTGACGTAGCCCCCAAGCGGCAAAATGGATAATGCCCATTCCGTTTGGTCCCGTCCAAATCGCCGAGAATACAGTACATGCCCCATGCCAACAGAAAAACGTAACACCTTCACGCCACACAAACGCGCAACCGAATAGTGCCCTAATTCATGTATGATGATCAGGCTGCCAAGCGCCACCACAAAAGCCAGTAATGTATATAACAAACTCATGATGCAATGCATGTCCGAGCAAAGACACGAGCAATACGATCCTGTTCTAGCAAAGATGCCATGTCAGAAATAGGACTATTGGGCAATTTGTCCATTACACGTGCAATGAGTTGATCTATCATACGAAACCCAATTTCTTGATCCAGAAAGGCCTGGACAGCCACTTCATTTACCGCATTCAGGATGACAGCGGAATTCCCACCTGCGCGCAATGCATCATACGCCAGTTTCAGGCAAGGGAAGCGTTGCAAATCTGGCTCCGCAAAAAATAACTGCCCAATCTGAGCTAGATTGAGCTTGGGAACACCTGAAACGATTCGCTCTGGGTACGCCAATGCATGCGCAATCGGTGTACGCATATCTGGATTGCCCAGTTGCGCCAACACGGAACCATCCTCATAAGAGACCATTGAATGAATCACGCTCTGCGGATGAATTACCACCTCAATCTGCTCTGCAGAAGCCCCGAATAGCCAATGCGCTTCGATCACTTCTAGCCCTTTATTCATCATCGTTGCTGAATCAACCGATATCTTACGCCCCATCGCCCATTTAGGATGGTCAACCGCCTGCTCTGGAGTAACATCGTGTAGTGTATCAAGCGCACGTGTTAAAAAAGGACCGCCGGATGCTGTCAATAGAATTCGGTCTATACCACATGAGGAAAGGACGCGGCCAAAATCATGGGGCAAACATTGAAAAATAGCATTATGTTCACTGTCAATCGGCAACAATGTCGCTCCGCTCCGCTCCACAGCACTCATGAAAAGCGCGCCGGCCATGACCAATGCTTCCTTGTTGGCCAATAATACCTTCTTTCCCGCAAGCACTGCCGCCATGGTGGCCGCCAAGCCTGCCGCGCCAACAATAGCAGCCATTACCACGTCGCAACCAGTTCCTGCGGCAGCATCGCATAATGCCTGCTCTCCATAATAGACTTCAGTCGGCGACTCAGCCTGCCGCAAAATAAGCGCTAATTCCTGCGCCACTTGCGCTGTCGCAACCACAGCAATACGCGGGCGAAACTGGATACATTGCGCTGCCAGCTCCCGTACCCGTGTATGCGCTGTCAATGCGTATACCTGATATCGATCAGGATGACGCGCAATCACGTCCAGCGTTGATACGCCAATAGATCCAGTAGAACCAAGAATCGTAATTGCCTGCATGAGTGCCTATAGCCAAAGATCAATCAAAGCTGCCAAGGGCAATACCGGGATCAATGCATCGATTCGATCCAGTACGCCGCCATGTCCTGGCAATAAGTTACTACTATCCTTGATTCCTGTTCGGCGCTTGAGCTGTGATTCAAACAAATCGCCAACAATACTTGCCGCTACCAGCAACGTCATGGTGCCAATAAATGCAGGCCAGCCTCGTTGCAGCAGCTTATACTCAAAAGTGTCACCGACGAAGCCCATGGCAACCCCGGCTGCGATGAGCAATACTGCCAGCCACCCACCAATAGCGCCTTCCCATGACTTGCCAGGTGAAATAGCAGGCGCCAGTTTATGGCTACCAAAGCTTTTCCCTGCAAAATAAGCGCCAATATCAGCAACCCAGACAATTCCCATCACCGACAGCAAATACAGAGGGGAGTGTTCAAACAAAATCACAATGGCAATAAAACAGCCTGCGACACTCACCAGATAAGTGCCGCATAACAGCTGGTTTTCAGAGGATCCCAGTGCAGGCAAACCAAAACGTAGTGCTGGCACGAAACGTATTGCCCATAATGCGACGCAAAAAATGAACAGATTCCTGACACCTGGCAGCCCGCTAATAAAAATCACGAAAATAACTAGCGCAACCCAAAAGGCTGTCCATAATACTGGCTGGCGACTACCAAATAATTGCAAGCCCTCCCATGCTGCGGCCGCAAAAAATACCACAACTACCGCAGCAAATAGCACTAGATTATGAAGGAAAAGAACCGGCAATAAAATCGCCAGTAAGACCAGCGCTGTCATCACGCGCGTTTTAAGCATCAGGAAACCTTTTTCTGTTCGAGCAGTTGTTCACTGGTTCGCCCAAAACGACGTTCTCTCTGGTTAAAAGACGCAAGCGCCTCATCCAGTGCCGCTTTATCGAAGTCAGGCCAATACGTCTTGGTAAAATAAAATTCGCTATACGCCAACTGCCACAATAAAAAATTGGAAATGCGCTCTTCTCCACCAGTGCGAATAAACAAATCAGGTTCCGGGGCATAAGCCATCGCCAAATGCGGTGTGAGGTGTTCTTCAGAAAATTCTGTGATACCGGGATTCGCACGCACCATTTTGCTGGTTGCCTGCATAATATCCCATCGACCTCCATAATTAGCGCAAATCGTCAGTGTCAGACGATTATTTCCAGAAGTCAATTGTTCCGCTCTGACAATCATTTTCTGTAACTTCACACTGAAACGACTGAGATCACCCACCACATGCAAACGAATGCCATTAGTGTGCATCTTACCAACCTCTCGCTCTAGTGTCGTCATGAATAAACGCATCAGCAAAGACACCTCCTCTGCTGGCCTGCGCCAATTTTCAGAACTAAAAGCAAACAATGTCAGGTACGTTACTCCACGCAAGGCACAAGCCTCAACGACGGAGCGTACGGCTTCAACCCCTTTGACATGACCCGCCATACGTGGCAAAAATCGTTGGGTCGCCCAACGCCCATTGCCATCCATAATGATGGCAATGTGACGTGGCACAGCAGAAGCGTCTGGTAGTGCCTGTGTTGAGCTTTTAAGAATCATGCCGTAAATCAATCAAGAGTAATAATAATGTCCACCCGAATTTGTCTACAACACGATATGAGACATTTTCCATGAACGATGGTACCGCTTTCCCTCATTATCTCTAGACCGTCAATACTTCTTTTTCTTTTTCAGCAACCAATTTATCAATTTCCGCGACAAATTTGTCTGTCAACTTCTGAATTTCATCTTGACCACGGCGTTCGTCATCTTCAGAGCAAACTTTGTCTTTCACCAATTTTTTCATTCCTTCGTTCGCATCGCGACGAATATTGCGTACCGCAATTTTTGCGTCTTCCGCTTCACTTTTTACCAGCTTTACCATTTCCTTACGGCGCTCTTCAGTCAAAGGCGGCGTCGGTACTCGAATGAGATCTCCTTGCGTCGCTGGATTCAGGCCCAGGTCAGAATCTCGAATAGCTTTTTCAATTACGCTTAACATCTTCTTCTCCCATGGCTGCACACCAATCGTGCGAGCATCGATCAATGTCAAATTAGCCACTTGAGAAATATGCGTAGGATTGCCGTAATAATCTACCTGAATGTGATCCAGGATGCCAACGTGAGCACGTCCAGTACGGACTTTAGCTAAATCTGCGCGCAAGGTCTCAATCGACTTGCTCATTTTCTGCTCAGTGTTTTTTTTAACGTCAGCGATGGTCATGCCAATCTCCTATCTGATACGATAATGCAATACTAAAACAATCATTTATACGTGAACAAGGGTTCCTTCGTCTTCCCCCATGACAACGCGCATCAAGGCACCAGGTTTGACGATGGAAAATACCTTGATTGGCAATTTTTGATCGCGACAAAGAGCAAATGCAGTAGCATCCATGACTTGTAAGTGCTTGGCGATCGCCTCGTCAAAGGTAATTGAGGTGTAACGTGTGGCAGATGGATCTTTTTTCGGATCGGCAGTGTACACGCCATCAACCTTGGTTGCCTTGAGTACGATCTGTGCGCCGATTTCCGCGCCACGCAACGCCGCTGCGGTATCTGTCGTGAAAAATGGATTTCCCGTACCTGCAGCAAAAATAACTATTTTGCCTTCCTCCAGATATTGCAGTGCCTTGGGACGTACATAGGGCTCAACCACCTGCTCAATGCCAATGGCAGACATCACACGTGCGGTAATATCGACTTGCCGCATAGCGTCGGCCAATGCCAACGAATTCATCACCGTTGCCAGCATTCCCATATAATCGGCTGTGGCACGATCCATTCCTTGCGCCCCAGGAGCAACTCCCCGAAAGATGTTACCGCCACCAATCACGATTGCCACTTCGACACCCAAGGCGGTGACTGCCGCAACATCTGCCACCATACGCTCAATGGTAGCGCGATTAATACCGTAGGGGTCATCCCCCATTAATGCTTCACCGGAAAGTTTAAGAAGTACGCGCTTATAAGCTATTGAGGTCATGTACTAGGCTCCGTATTCTATCCGGTTAAATAATATCAATTGTTGTTCTCAAACATCAAAAATGTGTCTTGCACACATCCATCCCAATATATGCGCATGTGAAGATAAGCTGCTGCCTGTATTCCGAGCAAACTCCTCTGTCAAAGAAGCTCTCATCTTTTCTCCATCACTCCTATTTCCACATCAAGAGTTTCTGGAAAAAAGAAACAAGCGCATCAACACTATCGACATGCACGCAAACACTTTATGGCTGAGCACGAATCCGACAACATTCTAGCGTCGCAGCAAATTCTTACCACTACGCAATTACAATTTGAAACCACATCGCAAAGAACTGCTGTGCAGGACTCCGTTCTATGCGACGAGTTCCATAAAACCTAAAAAAACGGGCCTCTCGGCCCGCTCTTTTCTACTTACTGCGCCTGTTTGGCTGCAGCCACTTGTGCTGCCACCTCAGCTGCAAAGTCGTCCTGCTTCTTCTCAATACCTTCGCCTACAACGTACATCACGAATTTTTTCACGGCAGAATTTGCTGCCTTTAAGACTTGTTCCACCGTTTGTTTATCATTCTTCACAAACGCCTGATTGAACAAGGACACTTCTTTAAGATATTTTTGTACAGCACCATCGACCATCTTGGTAACGATGTCAGCTGGCTTGCCAGATTCTGCCGCCTTCAAAGCTGCCACAGTACGCTCTTTCTCGATCAAGTCTGCTGGTACCTGATCAGAAGACAGCGCCACTGGCTTCATGGCTGCAATGTGCATCGCAACATCTTTGCCCACTTGCACATCCGCGCCATCAAACTCAACAACAACACCAATGCGTGTTCCATGCAGATAGGAAACCAGCTTGGATTGCGTTGCAAAACGTTGGAAACGGCGAATAGACATATTTTCACCGATACGGCCAATCAATTCCGTACGCTTCTCTTCAACAGTTTTTCCATCTTCTAATGGCAATGCCGCCAAAGCTGTAAAATCTGCTGGATTTTTTTCAGCAACCGACTTGGCAACAGCATTCGCAAAGGCAATGAATTCGTCATTTTTCGTCACGAAATCAGTTTCGCAATTCACTTCCACTAACGCACCGACTCCGTCAGCGATATAAGAAGCAACCACACCTTCTGCAGTGGTGCGGGAAGAAGCTTTAGAGGCCTTGCTACCCAACTTGACACGTAAAATCTCTTCGGCCTTCTCCATATCCCCATTCGCTTCTGTCAACGCTTTCTTGCACTCCATCATTGGCGCATCCGTCTTTGCGCGCAGTTCACCCACTATTGCTGCCGTAATTGCCACCATATTCTTCTCCTAACCTAACAATCTCAGGGCTTTGCCGTACAACACAGCAAACACCCGCAATTCAATAAATTGGCTTAAAAAAAAGGGGAACTGCGCTTAATACTCGCGTTACCCCTTTTGTAGAGAAAACTAACCTAGCTTATTGTGAGCCTACTTGATATGCATATATAAGACCAACGCACCATTCTGCCAGGTTAATTTTGCGACGCCTCTTTCAGCAAGCTGATTAAGCCTGTTCGCTCACTTCAACGAACTCATCACCGCTCTTGACCGCTTCAACTACTTCATTCACAGCATTGGCACGACCT
>JAATGO010000141.1 GCA_015654605.1 Betaproteobacteria bacterium | reverse complement strand
TTGATCTTCAGGAATACCAGAGCCATGGTCATGAATACGTATGGCAATCCACTTGCTTTTTAATGCTATTGATACTTCTGCACGTTGTCCGTATTTGAGTGCATTATCAAGCAGATTGGTCAGACAGCGTCGTAGCGCATTTGGTTGCGCCATGACAAAAGCACGAGTATTTCCCAGTAGCTGTACATTGTGACCAGCATCGGTAGCATCTGCACAGATACTGCTGAGTAAAGAATCGATATCAAGCCGTTGCATGGGTTCTGTGGAATCCATACTGCGTGCGAGATCAAGTCCTTCACGTACCATGTCTTGCATGACGCTAAGATCCTCGATCAACTTGTGTTGCAGTTCTTGATCAGAGACTTTTTCCAGGCGAAGCCGTAACCGTGTGAGTGGTGTTTGTAGATCATGTGTGATGGCTGCCAACATATGTGTGCGATGCTGAATCTGGCGTCGTATGCGGGCTTGCATTGCGTTGAATGCGCGTGCCGCTAAGAGAATCTCGGTAGGTCCCTTTTCTGGTAAAGGGGGGTGATCGATATCTTGCCCTAATGTAGAAGCAGCGTTTGCGAGCTGCTTGATGGGGCGAGCCGTCATACGTGCGACGACATAAGCCAGAATGGCGATCAGCAATAAAAATAGGCTGAGATAGGGAATGCCGTAAAGCGAGAGCGGATTGCCATTGGGACGAAATGGTGGTGGTGGTTCGCTGAAATGCAGGCGCATGCGCAATAGCGCCTTATCGTGCAGACTGACATAGATGACACGACAGGTTTCTGGACGTCCAGATTTTCTTTTTTTGTTTTTCTCATACGGTTCAAAGGCATGTGTTCCACAGTTGGTTTCGCGTTGTATGTCGATATTGCGGTCATCTCCTAATCGTGCTTTTAATATTTCAATTAATGTCTTATTACCTTTTTCATAATTGCCATCAGCGATATGGGATGAGCTGTCGACGACTTCTGCTTCAAAACCAAAGTTGTCTGCGGCTTCTAAAATAACAGCACGAGAGGCTGGGCTAATGTCGTCAAGGGCAAGCACAATTTGCTCGACGCGGTCAGCAATATGCTGATAGCGCAATTCCTTCAGAGTACTTTGGCGTTCGTTTGCCGCTAACCAGGTCGTAACTAATGTAGCGACGATAATGCCTGCCAGGAGTATTAAAAATACTCTGTTAGCCATGGAGCTGAACAATTTTCTCATGTTGGATTTTCTGGGGTAACGGTGGCGGCCAAGACATAACCTTCATTGCGCACAGTTTTGATAATGGCAGGCGTGCGTGCATCTTCCCCCAGTTTTTGACGTAGGCGACTGATCTGCAGATCCACCGAGCGATCAAATGGTTCAGATTCACGGCCTTGCGTGAGTTCAAGTAATTGATCTCGATTGAGAACCCGGTTAGGGTGTTCCAGAAAAACTTTCAGCAAGCGAAATTCTGCGCCCGACAAGGCAACCACAACTCCTTCTTGCGACAAGAGATGCCGCGCTGTCAGATCTAGTGCCCATCCAGAAAAATGTAATAGTTTCGCTGTGGGCAAGGCCATGTTAGGAGGAAGAGCCTGGGTACGGCGCAGTACACTACGAATACGGGCGAACAATTCGCGTGGCTCAAATGGCTTGGCGAGATAATCATCAGCACCCATTTCCAGACCTAGAATACGATCCAGTGGCTCACCTCTCGCCGTGAGCATGATTACTGGGATATTTGACTGGTTACGCAAGGTGCGGCACAAAGTCAGACCGTCTTCACCAGGCAAGGTTAAGTCAAGCACGATGAGGTCGATGCGTGATTCTGCCAGAACACGACGCATGTCAATGCCATTAGTCGCAGTGAATGTTTTGAAGCCATTGCTATTAAGGTATTCAGCGAGCAGATTACGGATTTCATGATCGTCATCTACAACGAGAATGTGAGAAGTGGTGTCCATAGTGATTGACTTATATGAGATCTAACAATTCGTAAATATCTATTTTTCTCTCAAAAGAGGTAATGTATGGCAACATTCCACCGGATTCAATAAGCAAAATATACATTTTACGGTATGTCCTATTATGATCAGTCCGCACAACCGTGGGACGATAATTTGTATATTTATATGGCAGAGAGGCATTTTGACACATTAGGATACAAATCTGGGCAGATACGAAAAATCTTGGATACATACCTATAGTTAAATGAGAACCGTGCAAAGAGCACTATCACAAGAAAGGTAAGTTATGTTGACATTAAAGAGGCATGTAATCGCCGGTTTGACTGTTGCAGGTATCGCATTGAGCGCCATGACGGCACACGCACAAGTTCCAGAACATGGCCCAGAAGGTGGTAAGCCAAGCGCAGAACAAATCGCAAAATTTGAACAACACAGAGTAAAGCGTCAAGCTGAATTGCATGACAAGCTGAAAATTACTGCCGCACAAGAATCAGCTTGGCAGGCATTTATTGCCAAGAGCACGCCAACATTTGCACCAGGGGATAAGCCTGTGCGGCTGAGCAAGGATGAATGGCAGAAATTGAGCGCACCTGCACGTATTGAGCATCGCCTGGAAGGGATGAAAAGAGCAGAGGCTCATCTAAGTGCACAACTGGATGCGACGAAAACATTTTATGCTACTCTGACACCAGAGCAACAAAAGATTTTTGATCAGGATGTCGCGCAGATGGAAAAACATGAATTCAGGGAAGGGCATCGTTTTGGCCATCAAGAAGGAAAGCATGGTGCGCCTGAAGCTTCCCCTGGCGTGAAGTAATAGTCGGTATGGGGTGTCTCGAAAGGCTTTTGTTGTGCAAGGCTTATATAGGAACTTTTAAGATACTCCAGACTCACTGCATGCATATTGACAATGATGGCACCATAGTTTTAAAAGTATGTAAGACTACTATGCCGCTTGTATCAGGCAGTTTCTTCATTGGCATGAAACGATGTTGATGGGCGGCATAGTTTATTTTAAGTAGGTACTTCTACATGAGATAATACTGCCTGGCTATGGGGAAGGATATTGATGGTAATACAGGCAATATAAAGATAAGGGGTGCCAAATACGGTTTGTATCAAGTATTGGCAAAAGAAATTGACGAATAATGATGACGCATCACTCCAAGATTCTTCGCACATGACTACACCGACACCAGAGCAACAGACACCAACTTTAATCTCTTCCCAGGTAACCAATAACAAGCTTTCTGGACGATCCAGACGGTGGTGGACAGGGTTATTGCTGGTGATTGTGCTAGGAGGCGTGTTTTACTATGTGTGGCATCTTCGTGGAGCAGGGAAGTCTAGCACTACGGCAGCAGGAGGCCACAGGCGCTTTACTGCCGAGATAATGCCGGTTGGTATTGCCAAGGCAAAATCTGAAGATGTGAAAATCTATTTGACTGGTTTGGGAAGTGTGACGCCGACGGCAACGACGATCGTCAGAAATCGTGTCGATGGCGAGCTAAGAAAGTTGCACTTCACAGAAGGACAACTCGTGAAACAGGGGGCTCTCCGGGCAGAAATTGCCCGTCGTACCTATCAGGTGGTAGTGACGCAGGCCGAAGGGCAGCTAGCGCGTGACGCCGCTTTGTTAAATTCCGCGCTTTGGGACTTAAAGCGGTATCGTACTTTGTTGGAACAGGATTCCATCGCACGTCAACAAGTGGATACGCAGGCGGCATTGGTCAAGCAATACGAAGGTACAGTCAAATCTGATCAGGGTAATCTGGATAATGCGCGGTTGCAGCTGTCTTTTACCCGTGTGACAGCACCTGTGAGTGGTCGCCTCGGTTTGCGTCATGCAGATATCGGTAATTTAATCAGTTCCAGCGATACGACAGGTATTGTGACCATTACGCAAGTGCAGCCGATTACGGCAATATTCAGTATCCCAGAAGATAGCATTCCACAGGTAGTACAGAAATTGCAGGCAGCAACAGTCATGCCGACAGAGGCGTGGGATCGTGCACAAAAAAAATTGCTTGCGACAGGGACTTTGCTGAGCATCGATAATCAGGTGGATGCCACAACTGGCACCGTCAAACTCAAAGCGCAGTTTCCGAATGTGGATTTTTCTCTGTTTCCGAATCAGTTTGTTAATATTCGTTTGTTAGTCGATATACAAAAAGGCGCAACCGTCGTGCCAACGGCAGCGGTTCAGCGTGGAGAGAAAGGCATGTTTGTGTATCTCGTCAAAGCAGACCATACGGTGGCTGTACAAGAGGTGACAACAGGGGCAGCGCAGGATGAAGATACAATCATAGAGAAGGGCATTACCCCGGGCGACATGGTTGTCATCGATGGCATCGATCGTCTGCGTGAAGGGCAACAAGTCAATCCGGTCGAGCGAGGGGCGAATGACCCGGCTGCCAGTTTGACGAGTGCGCCAGGACCAGGCAGTCGTAGTGCACGAGCATCAAAACTGTCACCTGAGGAACAAGAAAAGCGATGGGCGCAAATCAACAAGCGTATCGATGCTGGTGAATTTGGCGAAGAATTGAAAAAACTCCCTGAAAGCGAGCGTCGTCAACGCATGATGGAAATGCGTCGGGCAAACCGTAGCGGGAGCAGCGATGGGCACAATGCTGCCTCCAAGTAAGAAGGCGATATCATGAATCCTTCTCGCCTGTTCATACTGCGGCCGGTTGCTACTGCGCTATTGATGCTGGCCATTTTATTAGCAGGGTTTGTCGCCTATAAGCAATTACCCTTATCGGCCTTGCCTGAAGTAGATTACCCAACCATTCAGGTGGTGACCTTATATCCTGGTGCAAGCCCTGATGTGATGACTTCATCCATCACGGCACCGCTGGAACGACAGTTTGGACAAATGCCGGGACTGGATCAGATGTCTTCTTCCAGCTCCGGTGGCGCATCCGTCATTACATTACGCTTTAATCTTGATCTTAGTCTTGATATTGCTGAGCAAGAAGTGCAGGCGGCAATCAATGCAGCAACCAATCTGCTTCCTTCCGATTTGCCTGCGCCACCTGTTTACAACAAGGTTAATCCGGCAGATACCCCTATTTTGACTTTGGCAGTCACCTCTAAAACAATGCCTCTTTACCGGGTGCAGGATTTGATTGATACCCGGTTGGCACAAAAAATATCCCAATTATCTGGTGTCGGTCTGGTGAGTTTATCGGGTGGTCAGCGCCCAGCAGTACGTCTACAACTTAATCCACGTGCAATTGCTGCACTGGGACTAAATCTGGACGATATCAGAACGGCGATAGGGAATGCGAATGTCAATCAGGCAAAAGGTAGTTTTGATGGCCCGGCCAGATCATCGACCATTGATGCTAATGATCAGTTAAAGTCTGCCGACGAGTATAAAAATCTGATTATTGCTTATAAAAATGGAGCGCCTATTCGCCTTAATGATGTGGCGGATATCGTCGATGGCGCGGAAAATATTCGTCTTGGTGCCTGGTCTAATGAAACCCCCGCTGTCATTGTGAACATACAACGTCAGCCTGGCGCTAATGTGATTGCGGTTGTTGACAGTATCAAAAAAATTCTTCCCACATTACAGGCTAATCTCCCTGGCGCGATTGAAGTGCAGACATTAACAGATCGTACCGTGACGATTCGCTCTTCAGTTTCAGATGTGAAATTTGACTTACTGCTTTCCATTGCTTTGGTGGTGATGGTGATTTTTATTTTTTTGCGCAATATTGCTGCCACCATCATTCCCAGTATTTCAGTACCTCTTTCATTGATTGGTACCTTCGGCATCATGCATCTGGCAGGGTTTTCAATTAACAATCTGACGCTCATGGCCATGACAATTGCGACCGGTTTTGTGGTCGATGATGCTATCGTCATGATTGAAAATATCTCCCGTTATATTGAAGAAGGGATGAAGCCAATGGAAGCGGCTCTTAAGGGAGCAAAGCAAATTGGTTTTACGATCATCTCGTTGACGATTTCTTTGATTGCAGTATTGATTCCCTTATTGTTTATGGGCGATGTCGTTGGACGCCTATTCCATGAGTTCGCCGTGACCCTGGCAGTTGCTATTCTGATTTCAGCGCTAGTATCACTGACACTGACACCGATGATGTGCGCTCGTTTGTTTCGGCATATACCGACGCAGGAACAGGGCTGGTTCTATCACAAGAGTGGTGCGCTTTTCGATCGTATCATTGCGCGCTATGCGGTAGCGTTGAATTGGGTATTGGAACGTCAACGACTAACATTATTGGTTAGTGTTGCCACATTGGTGATTACGGTATTGCTCTATATTTTTATTCCCAAAGGATTCTTTCCGATACAGGATACTGGCGTGATTCAGGGTGTTTCAGAAGCGCCACAGTCGGTCTCATTTGCAGGGATGGCAGAGCGTCAGCAAGCCTTGGCCAAGGTCGTGCTGGAAGATCCTGCGGTAGAAAGTCTATCATCCTTTATCGGAGTTGATGGTATTAACGCGACACTCAACAGTGGACGGATGCAGATTAATCTTAAACCACATGCTGATCGTGATGTGAGTGCCAGTGATGTGATTCGAAGATTGCAACCAAAGTTGGCGCGCCGTGTGCCCGATGCGACGCTGTATATGCAACCAGTACAGGATCTAACAATAGAAGACAGCGTTAGCCGCACACAGTATCAATTTACGGTGGAGGATGCCAATGCAGATGAGTTGGCACTTTGGTTGCCGAAACTGATGGATCGTTTACAGCAGGAACCTACTTTGGTGGATGTGGCCAGTAGCGCACAAAACAATGGTTTACAAGCATATATTGATATTGATCGTGATGCCGCATCGCGCATAGGAGTGACTACAGCAGCTATTGATAATGCTTTGTATAACGCTTTCGGACAAAGGATGATTTCGACTATTTACACACAATCGAATCAATATCGTGTCGTCATGGAAGTCAAGCCAGAGTTTAGTTATGGACCGGGAGCGCTCAATAGTATCTTTTTGGTGTCATCAGGTGGTAACCAGATTCCACTCTCGGCGATTGCGAAGGTCAGTGAGCGAACATCTGCTCTAGTCATTAATCATCAAGGACAATTTCCTGCCGCCACTATCTCGTTCAATCTGGCTCCGGGAGTCGCCTTGGGGAATGCCGTCAAGGCGATTGAGGCTGCAGAAAAAGAAATTGGTATGCCTGCCAGTATTGCTACCAATTTCCAAGGTGCTACGCTGGCATTTCAGGCCTCATTGTCGAACACACTATGGCTTATTCTAGCGGCCATAGTTGCCATGTATATTGTGTTGGGAGTGCTGTATGAGAGTTATATTCATCCGGTGACCATTTTATCGACATTACCATCCGCTGGCGTGGGAGCATTGTTGTCATTGATGATTTCCGGTAATGATCTGGGCATCATTGGGATTATCGGCATCATTTTGCTCATCGGTATTGTCAAGAAAAATGCCATCATGATGATTGACTTTGCTTTGGAAGCAGAACGGCATCAGGGATTATCGTCACACGATGCTATTTACCAGGCATGCCTATTGAGGTTCCGTCCTATCCTGATGACGACGATGGAAGCCTTGTTGGGAGCGCTGCCACTTATGCTTGGGAGTGGTGTGGGATCCGAATTACGCCAACCTCTGGGTATTACGATGGTCGGTGGTTTGCTACTGTCGCAAATATTG
>JAATGO010000137.1 GCA_015654605.1 Betaproteobacteria bacterium | reverse complement strand
TGCCGTATTGTCGCCATCTGATATATTGAGTATTGGTATTCTTTCCTCGCTCAAAAGTGTTGGTTATGGAGGAAAAGGCTTACCTATGCCCATAGTGACTGGACAAGATGTTGAAATTCCCTCTGTTAAATCCATCATCCGAGGCGAACAGAGTGCGTCTGTTTTTAAAGATACACGACAGTTGGCAAGAGTGACAGTGGCCATGGTGGATGCATTAATGGAAGGAAAGGCGCCGGTAATCAACGATACTCAAACTTATAATAACGGTGTCAAGATAGTGCCTGCTTATTTGATTAAACCCGTCATTGTTGATGCCAGTAATTGGAAAAAAATATTAGTGATAGATAGCGGTTACTACAAAGAGAACCAGCTCAAATAGTGAGAAACACATAGGATGCTCTAGAAGCATGGTGCAACAATGACATCATGCTTCTTTGTGTTTTATCCTCCTTATTTGAATATGCTATTTTGATCTTCCATCATTTTTCAGATAACAACTTCTAATAATAAAAAATGTAGTGAAATAAGTGCGATGAATACTTGCAAATGCCTTGGATTTTTACAACTGGACAATAATAAATGAACACTATTCTGGAGATGCGATCCATTGGTATGACATTTCCCGGTGTGAAAGCATTGGATGATGTTAATTTGCGGGTTCGCAGCGGTGAAATTCACGCTATTATGGGCGAGAATGGCGCTGGAAAATCGACCTTGATGAAAATCTTAAGTGGCGTATATCCATGGGGGTCTTATTCTGGGAGTGTTCTTTTTCAAGGACAAGAGCAACACTTTAAAGATATTGGCGAGAGTGAAAGTTCTGGTATTGTCATCATCCATCAAGAATTGGCATTAGTGCCAATGTTATCGATTGCAGAAAATATTTTTCTTGGAAATGAACAGAATAATTATGGAGTGATTGATCGCGCAGGTTCTTACCGAAAAACACAGCAGTTACTGGAAAAAGTTGGTCTAAAAGAAGCCCCCGCAACCCTGGTTTCAGATATTGGGGTTGGTAAACAGCAATTGGTGTAAATTGCCAAAGCATTGGCCAAAGAAGTCAGCCTGCTCATTCTAGATGAGCCAACAGCAAGTCTCAGTGAAGAGGATAGTCAGGCTTTGCTTGATTTGCTATTGGGCTTAAAACATGAAGGTATTACTTCCATATTAATTTCTCACAAGCTCAATGAAATTGCCCGCGTGGCCGATACGATCACAGTATTGCGTGATGGGAAAACGGTAGACACATTTGATTGTGGTGATGGGACTGTTAGTGAAGATCGTATTATCCAGAGTATGGTTGGTCGTACCATGGAGGATCGTTATCCTGCACGTAAGAGGTGTGTGGGAGAGCCTATATTAGAGGTAAGAAATTGGCAGGTATATCACCCGCTCTACCCTAATCGTCGTGTCATTCATGATGTTCATTTTACTGTTCGACGTGGCGAAATACTTGGATTTGCCGGATTGGTTGGTGCTGGCAGGACGGAATTAGCCATGAGTCTGTTTGGTGGTGCCTATGGTCGCCATATCAGCGGTGATGTGCTTTTGCGTGGTCAACCAATCGATATTTCTACTATCCCCAAGGCAATTTCTCATGGCATTGCTTACGTGACAGAAGATCGTAAAACGTGTGGACTCTTGTTGGAAGAAGGGCTCACAAAAAATATCACTTTAGCAAATCTATCTGGGATTTCTAAACATCTGGTGATTGATGAGCAAGCTGAAGATACTGTTGCGATGGAATATCTTCAGCGTCTTTCCATTCGTTGTGCAAATGTGCATCAGAAGGTAATGAATTTGTCAGGAGGTAATCAGCAAAAGGTTGTTTTGGCGAAATGGTTATTTTCGAATCCTGATGTATTGATTCTGGATGAGCCGACACGTGGTATCGACGTTGGTGCCAAGTATGAAATTTATAGCATCATGGGTCAGCTTGCTGAAGCGGGGAAATGCATTATTTTAATTTCATCGGAGATGTCAGAATTATTAGGCATGTGTGACCGAATTTTAGTCATGAATGACGGAAAAGTTGTGGGTGAGTTTCAGGATGGAGATGCATCGCAAGAAAATATCATGCGAGCTATTGTCAAAAATGAAGAATGGAAAATGTGAAATGGATAGTCATACACAACCTGTGGTAACGCAAAAGATGGTAATGGGAAATAGGTATGCTAATGTCTTCAGAAATAATATGCGTGAATATGGGATGCTATTGTCGCTGATTGCGATCATGATATTTTTCCAGATGATGACAGGTGGTACATTGATGCGACCACTCAATCTAACAAATTTGATATTGCAAAACAGCTACATCATTATCATGGCACTTGGTATGTTAATGGTGATTGTTGCAGGACACATTGATTTATCTGTAGGTTCTGTGGTGGGTCTCATTGGTGGCTTGGCAGCAGTGCTGATGGTGGAGTTTCATTGGGGCGTCGTTCCCACTGTACTGACGTGCTTGTTGGCAGGGGCTGTGATCGGTGCTGCTCAAGGGGTATGGATTGCATTCTTCAAAATTCCTTCCTTCATTGTGACTTTAGCTGGCATGTTGGTTTTCAAAGGATTGACTCTAGCTTTATTGCAAGGGCAGTCCGTGGGACCATTTCCCTCTGAGTTTCAAATGATCAGTTCTGGCTTCATACCTGAATGGTTTGCGATGGACGACATTCATCTATTTTCTCTGATAGTAGGGATTGGTATTGCCATCGTGTTGGCTTGTGCAAAGTTACGCAGTCGCCATAAACAGATTTCTTATGGGATGGCAGATGAACCATATGCATTCTTTTTGCTAAAGAACGGGATTTTCACAATAGCGATTATTTACATCAGTTATCTTTTAGCGACGTATAGAGGTATGCCGAATGTGTTAATCATCATGCTGGCGTTAATCATATTGTACGCCTTCATCGCTGAGCGCACGACCCTGGGGCGACGTGTGTACGCCGTTGGTGGTAATGAGAAAGCGGCCAAATTGTCTGGCATCAAGACGGAGCGCGTGACGTTTTATACCTTCGTGAACATGGGGATGTTGGCAGCTTTGGCAGGGATGATTTTCGCAGCACGTTTAAATACGGCGACGCCAAAAGCCGGAGCTGGATTTGAACTGGATGTGATTGCTGCTTGCTTTATTGGTGGAGCATCTGCTTCTGGTGGGGTAGGTAAGGTGATGGGGGCTGTGATTGGCGCTTTCATCATGGGTGTGATGAACAATGGGATGTCCCTGATGGGTATTGGTGTGGATTATCAACAGGTAATTAAAGGTCTGGTGTTGCTTGTGGCTGTATTCTGCGATGTTTACTATAAGCGCAAATAAGATACGGGATATGTTTAAGCAAAAAGAGTGTTTTTCTTTTACACTGCTAGGCTTGTGACATATATCTTAACAAAGTGGAGATTCCCTGATGACTTTCGCCATACCTGTACCAACTGTGAGCACGATACCTGTTGTAGGAGGGGCTGTGTTTCCTGTCCGACGCATTTACTGTGTCGGACGCAATTATGCGGCACATGCGCGTGAAATGGGGCATGATCCTGATCGGGAACCGCCATTCTTTTTTACGAAGCCAGCGGATGCAATTGTGTCAGCTAGTGATGGTGTGGTTGATGTTGCTTATCCGACGCAAACAAATGATTACCAACATGAGATTGAGTTAGTCGTTGCACTGCAAAAGGGCGGACGGAATATTTCCGTGGACAGTGCTCTGGAGTTGGTATTTGGTTATGCTGTTGGCCTCGATATGACTCGGCGGGATCTGCAAAATGCAGCTAAAAAACTGGGGCGCCCCTGGGATATGGCAAAGGGGTTTGACCAATCTGCTCCTTGTGCACCTTTAACACCGGTAGCGCAGGTTGGGCATCTGGACAAAGGAGCCATTTCGTTGAAAGTCAATGGGGAAGTGCGTCAGGACGGTGATCTATCTGATGTCATCTGGAGTGTTGCTGAAACGATTTCCTTTTTATCGGGATTGGTAGAGTTATTTCCTGGGGATATTATTTATACCGGGACTCCTGAAGGGGTGAGCCCTGTAAAAAAAGGCGATAAGCTGCTAGGTCATGTTGACGGGCTAGTTGACCTGAATGTCCGTATTGTCTGAAACTTTCGCTTGTATTGTTGTTATTTTTGTCCCAAATTGTAGCTTGTCTGAGGCATAGTAACAAAACTGCCGTGAGGCCGGGTAACAGACAGGCGTATAATAGTCGCAATACCAAATTTATTGGAATAAATATTTCCAATAAGAAATTTTTGTGTGCTAGCGATGCCTGAGACAGATGTCTCAGGTTTTTGAGAGTGCGCTCATATATTGCCTACTGCGTTGACACTGAAAGTAATAGAATCTTTTTCCTGTATACATAGACACCATGCGTGGGAATTGACCACATTGGACTATATGGAGTACAAAGCAGGATCGAGGGATTCACAATAAACCATGCCTGACATTACGTCTGAATCTGTTACCCCTATCACCTCCGTTGTTAATCCCCCTGCCCGTTTCGAAGATTTCGGACTGTCGAAGGAAATTCTGCGTGCTCTAGAAGAGCAAGGGTATACGCACCCTACACCAATTCAAACTCAGGCAATACCCATTGTTTTGCAAGGGCGAGATGTGATGGGGGCGGCGCAAACGGGCACAGGTAAGACAGCCGGGTTTGCATTGCCAATTATTCAATTATTATTGGCTCATGCCAGTAATAGTGCTTCTCCTGCGCGTCATCCAGTACGCGCTTTGATACTCACCCCAACACGAGAATTGGCTGATCAGGTTGCTGAAAATGTCAAGGCATATTGTCGTTTTACACCACTACGTTCTACAGTTGTATTTGGCGGTGTCGATATGGAGCAGCAAGCAGCACTATTACGCAGTGGTGTGGAGATTGTGATTGCTACGCCGGGACGTTTGCTGGATCATGTGCAGCAAAAAACTGTCAATTTGTCACAGACACAGATTCTTGTGATGGATGAGGCGGATCGTATGCTGGACATGGGATTCTTGCCAGATCTGCAACGTATTATTAATCTGTTGCCACAGAAGCGACAAAATCTACTGTTTTCTGCCACGTTTTCTCCAGAAATTAAAAAGCTTGCTGCCAGCTTTCAAAATAATCCTGTGACGATCGAGGTCGCACGTAGTAATGCGACAGCAGAACATGTGACACAGACGATCTACAAAATCAATGAAGAAGCCAAGAGCGATGCTGTTACACATATCATTCGCGAACGTCAACTTAAACAGGTTATCGTTTTCTCCAATACCAAGATTGGGGCATCAAAATTGGCTCGTAGTCTGGTAAATGAGGGAATTAATGCTGCAGCAATTCATGGCGACAAGACGCAGAATGAGCGCATGGTAGCTTTAGAACAGTTCAAACAAGGAAAAATTGAGGTTCTGGTGGCAACTGATGTTGCTGCACGTGGTTTGGATATCGCCGAGTTACCTTGCGTGATTAACGTTGATTTACCTTATAACGCAGAAGATTATGTGCACCGGATTGGCCGTACTGGGCGTGCTGGCGCATCGGGCGATGCCATTTCGCTTTATTCCGATAAAGATGAGCGTTTGCTGGTGGATATTGAAAAGCTGATCAAAATGAAATTTGTTCGGGCAGAACTGAGCGGCTTTGTTCCGCGAGCCCGTGCGGAGCGAGGAGAGCAGGCTGAGCGCCATGCTCCTGTTGGGCGTCGTGATACCCAATCTTATGGGCGTACTGGGCATGGAACCTCGTCAAGTTTTATCCCCCGCAAAGAAAAAATCGATCCTTGGTTTCTTAAACCTTATGAGCCTACTACTAGTACGACAACATCCGTGAATCAAAATGAGAATGACACGGCATCTGCTACAAAATCCCCCAAACACAAAGTTGCAGCATTATTGGGCGGTTTAAGCAAACGTTAATAAGCCGTATCGTTAGCGTATCAAAGAGGTAGGCACTCTACCTGATGGTAGTCGTAGTGCGTAGCTGTGTACAATAATATTCCCAGGCAGGAAGCGCTTCTTTCCAGAAGTTGGCAACACTGTCTGGCGGCGTCATATGCAGACCCAGAAATTGTGCGCCATGCATTAATTCAGAAAGAGGGTGTGTCATGTCCAAAGCCTGTGCTCCATTTTGCTTGGACAGTTTTTCTCCTAGTGCATTGTTGACCAATGGCAGGTGCAGATAGGTTGGCTGTGGGTAACCAAGCAGGTGTTGCAGATAGATCTGTCGTGCGGTCGACTCCAGTAAGTCTGCACCGCGTACAACGTGTGTGACTCCCTGTGCCGCGTCGTCGACAACTACGGCTAATTGGTAGGCCCAATAGCCATCAGCACGGCGTAACACGAAGTCTCCCACGGCACTGGATAGATGCTGCGCTTGGTGTCCTAGTCGGCGATCTTCGAAATGGATGTACTCATTATCCTGGCCTCGATCAGGTACGCGTAGACGCAAGATTCGTCCTTTTTTCCCTGGCGCTAAGCCAGGACGGCAAGTGCCTGGATAAATGGAGGCGCCATCTGCGGCAATTGCACTATGGGAGTCAGCAATTTCTCGCCGTGTGCAGCCACAAGGATAGACTAATCCATCAAGTTGTTCGCATGCCGCCTGGTAGAACTGTTGGCGTTGACTTTGTATCAGTATGGCGTCATCAGCGACCATCCCAAGTGTCTGTAAGGTCTGGATGATATTGTCTGCTGCACCTGGAACGCTGCGTAGCTCGTCCACATATTCTATACGTAATAGCCAACTCCCTTGATGCATCTTGGCATCAAGATAACTGGCCATTGCTGCCACCAGAGAGCCTATATGTAACGGACCAGAAGGGGATGGTGCAAAGCGACCCACATAAGGAATCGGCATAAGGAATCCTTTATGATGGCATTGCCGCGCTGTCTCGGCTTGTTATACCTGTGCAAGTCATTAACGACATTGGCCG
>JAATGO010000378.1 GCA_015654605.1 Betaproteobacteria bacterium | reverse complement strand
CATGATCAATTGGCAAACGATTTGCTCGCAGCGGGCAAAGCCACTGGTGATACGGCGTGGCGCATGCCAATCGATGACCGCTACCAAGAACAGTTGAAATCCAATTTTGCCGACATTGCCAACATCGGTGGGCAGCCAGCCGGTAGCGTCACTGCAGCGTGCTTTCTCGAACGGTTTACGAAAAAATATACCTGGGCGCACCTGGACGTCGCTGGTACCGCCTGGAAAAGTGGTGCGAGCAAAGGAGCAACTGGTCGACCAGTGCCCTTGCTAACAACCTATCTTCTCGACAAGGCACGCAAAGCACGCGCTTAATATTTAACTCATTTACACGCGATCTACATATTCGATCTAATGCCCGTTCTTTGGTATTTATATTAATATGCCCTTTATGCATGGTCTTAAAGTCAGGCGAGACTAGTCTGACTTTAAGACTGATGCGGTCAAAAATACAGCGACACTAGAGCTGCTTATTTGCCCCACACATCCTCGCGACATTACCTTGTACCTCCCACTCTGGAAGAGATAATAATCCTTCATTTCTCATGATTGCATGAATTAGGGCATCGCCAGCAAGAAATTTAACTCTCCGTTAGAATAGTGAGGCGCCTTTCTATGGTGTATCCATGTCTTACCATAGAAAGCAACACCAACGCATTGACCAACATTGCTAACATTATCGGAATTGACGTCATATTTTCCTCCCATTCTGTCCTTGTCCTTGCTCCGCATGTGCATAAAATACATGTCATACATGGCATGAACAGTTGTGAAAGCACATAGAAAGAATAAAACAATATGAGTACCCCTACCGACCTTTTTGACCCCGTAAAACTTGGTTCCTTCACATTATCCAATCGCATTGTCATGGCTCCGTTGACGCGCAGCCGCGCAACTCCAGGTGACATTCCGGCAGAAATTACAGCAACCTATTATGCGCAACGTGCCAGCGCAGGTCTGATTATTGCAGAAGCAACCCAGATATCTCCGCAAGGAAAAGGCTATGCATACACACCTGGAATCTATAACGATGCTCAAATCGCCAGCTGGAAAAAGATAACCGATGCAGTCCATGCCAAAGGTGGCCATATTTTCTTGCAGCTATGGCATGTCGGACGCATTTCTCATCCAGATATTCAACCTGGAGGAGCATTACCAGTTGCGCCATCTGCTATCCAACCTGCAGGTAACGCTTTTACCGAAAGCGGCTTCAAACCATTCGTAACACCACGTGCACTGGAATTGGCTGAATTACCAGGGATCGTAGAACAGTATCGCCAGGCAGCGAAAAATGCTATAGCGGCAGGCTTTGATGGTGTCGAAATCCATGCCGCCAATGGTTACCTGCTCGATCAGTTCCTACGCGACAAAACAAATAAACGTACTGATGCTTACGGCGGTTCGATTGAAAATCGTGCGCGTTTGCTGTTAGAAGTCGTAGCGGCAATCACTGAGGCAATACCATCAGAACGTGTTGGTATCCGCCTGTCTCCCATCAGCCCAGCCAATGATAGCGCAGACTCTAATCCACAAGCGCTGTTCAGCTACGTTGTAGAGCAGTTGAATCGTTTTAATCTGGTGTATATGCACTTGGTAGAAGGCGCGACTGGAGGACCACGCACAGTCGAAGGTGGCTTTGATTTGCAAATTTTACGTCGCCTGTTCAAAGGCATCTACATTGGCAACAATGGCTATGACCTGGCACTCGCTACCGAAGCCCGGCAAAAGAATCTGGCAGACCTGATTGCTTTCGGACGCCCATTCATCAGTAATCCAGATCTGGTGGCACGACTGAAAACCAATGCGCCGCTAGCACCACTTGATTCAGCCACCTTATATGGTGGTGGTGCAGAAGGCTATATTGATTACCCAGCTTTATCTGCGGCATAATCTGCCTCTCTGGCTGACTAGCAGCTATACCCATTGCCCTAACAGATACATTGTTGGGGCAAGATACACTTCCCAGCTCCCCCTCAGACAAGTCATCCTACTCATCCAGCATCAGTAAATTTTATAGCTCAGCCAATGTATTCGAGGCTAATTGTTTAGCAGCAGACTGCGCTCGCCCACGCCGTTTTCGCATCCAAATGAGCACCCCTGTCACACTCAGCATCGCCACTACCAACCCCAACAAACAGACAAATAACTTAAATGGCATCCCCCATACTGACGCCATGTGCAAACTTGTTAACCATGTATTCACGGTATCGCCACTTGCAGCACCAGTCGGAAGCCAGGTACCAAGTAACGCGCCATTACTGGCATCGAACGCAATACTTGTCATGCCCCTACGATCGCTAATATCCCGATTACTCCACACATTGTAACGAAAGACACCGTTGCCAGCATTGTAGAACAATCCAGACTCATTCTCGATAGTAAAGTGGTGCAATGCTGCCTGCTCCGCCATCAACTGACGCCCAGTGCTTAACCCCTGCTGCCACCCCATAGCAGGCTCTGTTTGTGGAGATGAGGCATTCCCCAATGCACGTATTCTAGGCTGATGTGTAAATACCGCTTTCATGACAGGATTGTAGACCTGCGACAAGTTGAAGGAGACGCTACTCCACGCAATCACCAGCAGCATGACCCAAACCCACAGACCTCCTGCACGATGCAAATCAAATGTCAGCTTGTAACTGCCACTATTCCAGCGCAGTTTCCACGATAACCACCATCGAGCCAACCAGGACTTCCCTTTCTTGGCCGGCTTACCTGCCACCTTGCGCGTTGCTGCTGGAAAGGTCAGGTAAATACCAATAAAGCAATCAATCGTCCAGAGTAAGGCAACAATACCGAACGTCACCGTCCCCACAACATCCAAAGCAAGCGACATGTGTAAGCGATAGATAAAAGGGATGATATTTTTCACACCTTGTGAAATATCCCCCCACTTGCGCTCACCCTGTAACTGCCCGTTATAAGGATTCACAAATACGTCATTATTGGGTAATTCCGAGCTGTTTCCCGACGCTCCGACCGCCCCAGTTTTCGGCACCAAAAAAAATCGGGCAGCACGACCCGGTTCAAGATGTAATGATAGGAAAGTGAATTG
>JAATGO010000240.1 GCA_015654605.1 Betaproteobacteria bacterium | reverse complement strand
GTAAGCATTTACATGGCGATTGCTACGAGTGCAGCGTTAGGCGTTCCGATTGCCATGGCCAATGTGACGGGGTACATCATAAGTGGATGGTCATTGCCACCAGCATTGCCAGGGGCGTTTGGTTATCTGTATTTTCCTGCGCTTGTGATTATTTCCATTTTCAGTGTGCTAGTGGCTCCTCTAGGGGCACGTGTCGCACATGCGATGAATGTTAGCCAATTGCATAGTTTATTTGCTACCCTGTTATATTTGTTATCGGCGTATATGTTGTATCGTGGTTTGATTGGCTAGTTCAGGAACTTTATGATGTGGGAAAGGACTGATGAACGCAAATACCAGCAGAATAGGTTGCTGCGATAGCACGATCATCAGCCAGTATTGCCAAAGCGAATAATTGTTCTTCTAGGCTGTTGGTGGTGGCGCTACGACGAGCTAACAATGGTGTTGCTTGTGTGTCGAGGACGATAAAATCAGCATCACAACCAGGTTGAAAATTACCGATAGTGCCTTCCAGTTGCAAGGCACGGGCACCGCCTAGTGTCGCGAGATAGAATAGTCGTAACGCCGTGAGATAAGTGCCTCCCATACGTGCTACTTTGTACATTTCATTCATAGTTTGTAGCATTGAAAAACTCGTACCTCCACCGACATCGGTCGCTAATGACAGTAGTGTGCGAGAATGATCTGCAGCAGCAATGTCAAATAAACCGCTTCCTAGAAAAAGATTGGATGTCGGACATAGTGCGATGGCGGATTGTGTCGCACTCATGCGCGCACGATCAATATCGTTGAGCCAAATGCAATGTGCATAGAGTGCGCGTGCACGCATCAAACCATACTGCTCGTAGACATCGAGATAACTGCGGTGATTAGGAAATAATTCTTGTACCCATTTCACTTCATCCATATTTTCTGCGACATGCGTTTGTATATAGGTATCCGGGTATTGTGCAGCCAGTTCACCAGCGAGCTGTAGTTGTTTTTCTGTAGAGGTAGGAGCAAAGCGGACAGTAATAGCATAGTGTTGCCGACCTGTATGGTGCCAGCGCTGGATGAGTTCTGCACTTTCTCGTATACCACCTTCTGCTGTATCACGAAGGAAGTCGGGAGCATGACGATCCATCAGACATTTACCCGCGATCATGCGCAGATTGCGTGCGTGACTACAGCTGAAGAACGCTTCTACCGATTGCGGATGCACAGTACAGTACACCGCAGCTGTCGTTGTACCATTACGTAATAATTCTGTGAGAAAAAAATCAGCAACTTCTGTGGCATGAGTAGGATTATCGAAGCGTCGTTCTGCTGGGAAGGTATAGGTTTCTAACCACGGTAGCAAGCCAGGGGCAGGGGAAGCGATGATATCCGTTTGAGGATAGTGCACGTGCGTGTCAATAAAGCCTGGGATAATTAGTTTTCCGCGTAAGTCGTGGATGACGCTGTCCGGCGGCAACATGTTATATAGCTGTTGATAATCACCACAGCGTAGAATTTTTCCTTCTTGGACGATCAGCAAGCCATCGCGATGCCATTTCGCCGCATGCTCGTCAAAAGCAGGGTCGTTGATAAAATGGAGGATACTGGCGCGATAAATTTGTGTTGCTGGTGTCGGAGAAATCATAATAAAGCAAAGATGAAATAATTAAATAATAAAATCCTGATGATCTGATAGTAGATGAAACTGGTTAATTATGACGAGTGATTTCAGCATGCTCCATGATGCCCCTTATGCATCTCTTATATGATCTTATGAGGCATCGCTTTATGTGAGGTGGGTGGCGTTACTTGACGTGCGGCACGTAATTCCCATAACTGAAGTAACTGTGCAGCGACAGCCAGGGCAATACTGGCAGGTTCTTTGCCATAGATGCCAGGGATGCCTATAGGGCAGACTATTTTATTCAGTTGCTCGGTAGTATACCCACGTTCTTGGAGGCGATGTTCAAATTGCTTCCGTTTTGTTTGTGAACCAATCAGACCAAACCAGCCAATATCTGCACGTCGCAGTATCCGCTCAGTGAGTTGCTGATCAAGGGCATGGCTATGCGTCATGACAAGAAAGTAGGCGCCAGGATCTGCCATATCTACAGCGGCATTGGGTACATCTGTAGCCTCGATCGTAATGTTATCGGCTAATGTAGCGGGAAACATATCTTCACGTTCATCTATCCATAGCACTCGACAGGGGAGGGTACTGAGCAGCATCACTAACGCTGTACCAACATGACCTGCACCAAATAAAGCAACTTGCGGCCAGGCGTGTCTGGTGCGACATAGATCCAATAACCAGCGTTGCCCTTGACTATCTTGTCCGATATGGGTTGTCGTGGCCTCATTGAGTAATGGAAGGAGCGTGTTAGCGTCATGATGATGTCTATCTTCTGCACGACATGGTTTGCCATTGATGTCATATAACAGGGAAGGGCTGACATGATCGAGTGGGACGATTCGCCAGACATCCATGTCTGTTTTTTGGCATTGCTCCAGGTATATACTGATGTCTGCATTGTTTGTTGCAGTACCGATATGTTCGAAAGTCAGTAAGACCACACCCCCGCAACATTGCCCTAGACTGGGGCCTAAAGCAATGCGTTCCAGTGTCGTTGCTTTGGTGTTGGTAGCATGGTTAGTATCGCTGAGCATCGACCGAGCAATATGCGCTGCACGCCATTCCAGATGCCCGCCGCCGATAGTATCGAATTGTTGCGTCGCGCTAAAGACCATGTGTGCACCAGCACCACGTGGCACAGATCCTTGCACAGACGCTACTGTCACCAGAACGCAAGGCGTACCGGTGGCATGTAGTTGTATTAGTGCATTGAGCCAGTGAGGCATGATGTTACCTTTACTTTGATAACTGCTATGTTATTGTGGGGGCACCGCAGTCTGCACAGCTTCAATGGCATTGAGAATTGCTTCGCTAGTCGCAGGTGCTCGCAGTGGAGGATTAATACGGTGGTTGCCAACGGCAGAAATGGCATCACGTAGTGCGAAAAATACAGAAAACGGTAGTAACAAAGGAGGTTCGCCGACAGCTTTTGAACGATGGATGCTGTCATGATAATTGCGGTTCTTGAATAAGCGTACCCGGAAATCGCTAGGACAATCAGAAATGGCTGGAATTTTATAGGTCGATGGTGCATGCGTTGTCAGACGACCGTCTTTATTCCAGCAGAGTTCTTCTGTTGTCAGCCATCCCATTCCTTGGATAAATCCGCCTTCTACTTGCCCCAGATCAATGGCAGGATTGATGCTTTCACCAGCATCATACAAGGCATCAACACGTAATAATTTCCATTCTCCAGTCAAAGTATCAACTACGACTTCCGATACGGCAGCACCATAGGCGAAGTAGTAAAATGGATGTCCTGTCATGGTAGCTCCATCCCAATGCACCAGCGGTGTGGCGTAAAATCCATCGGACCACAATTGTGTGCGTAGTGTATAGGCATGCATGACCAGTTCATCAAATGCAATGGAATGGTTTCCCAGCGTTACCTTGCCATTTGCAAAAATACATGCCTCACTAGTTCCCCCAAAGCGCTGTGCTGCCACGGATGCGAGACGATCCCGGATTTGCAGCGTTGCATGTAATGCAGCCTTGCCGTTAAGATCGGTACCGGTAGAAGCCGCAGTGGCCGAGGTGTTGGCCACTTTGCTAGTATCGGTGGCACTACAGCGGACACGATCCAGGCTAATGCCAAATGCATTTGCAACGACTTGCGCCACCTTGGTGTTCAAACCTTGTCCCATTTCTGTGCCACCATGATTGACCAGAACGGACCCATCGGTATAGACGTGAACTAAAGCACCTGCCTGGTTGAGATGGGGTAGG
>JAATGO010000122.1 GCA_015654605.1 Betaproteobacteria bacterium | reverse complement strand
TCGTCGCTGGTTTAGCTGGTTTCTTAGGTACTGATTTTTTCGCTGCGGGTTTCACTGATGTTGCCACCTCTGCTACATCATTCCCTTCTACCGCGGCAGCATCCTTCTTGGCTTTAGCCGGCGCTTTTGCCTTGCGCTCTTCAAATTCGAAACTAATCTTGCCATCTTTACCTCGTACCAGGAAAGCTTTGAAAGGGCGGCGTGTACGTTGTGAGACAAACCCAGGCAATAAATCCGTTTTCCCCTCATTAAGCAACTTTGCCATTTGTTCCGGTAAAATTTCCTGTTGCAGAATAATACGTCCACTCCGGAAATCACAGGCTTTTGGCTTGGCAACCGTTTTCTCACAAACATATGCCAACCCCATTTCATAGACTCCACTACCGCATTTGGGACAACTGCCAAGCGGTGTTTGTCCAGTAAAATCAACACCTTCACCATCCTCACCATCGGCATCGTTTTGCCCGAAGTCAAACTCCAGTTTGTAGTTATTGATTTCCTTGTCCTGAGAAATTTTCAGAATCGCCGCAAATGGTCGCCCCATCTTAGACCGAAAACCCTGCAGTGGCCCAATAGTACGATTGGTCAGCAATTCTTCAACTTCCGCAATTTCAAACTGGCGACCACCTGGCACTTTGCTGATGGAGAATTCGCATTTGGTACAAGCAAAACGGCGATAATTTTCCTTCACTACCCCACCGCAATTCGGACAGGGTGTTTGCAACGTTGCGTAGTCCCCTGGAATCGTGTCGTTATCATATTCCTTCGCGCGCTTGACGATGATTTGCGTCATACGCGCAATTTCGCGCATGAATTCCTCTCTACTGATATTGCCACGCTCCATCTGTGCCAGCTTATGCTCCCATTCGCCGGTCAATTCAGGTTCCGTCAACTCATCCACGCCAAGGCCATGCAATAACGTCATTAATTGAAAAGCCTTGGCTGTTGGTATCATCTCGCGACCTTCGCGCAACAGATATTTTTCGTTCAACAAGCCTTCGATAATCGCTGCACGCGTAGCGGGAGTTCCCAATCCCTTGCCCGCCATGGCATCACGTAACTCTTCTGAATCGACCAGTTTGCCCGCACCTTCCATGGCCGACAACAATGTTGCTTCTGTATAGCGTGCAGGAGGTTTAGTCACCAGTCCATTGGCAGTGATCTTTTCCGTCTTCACTTTCTCATTGGGAGCTACCGCTACCAACGTGCCGCTACCCTCCTCCTTGTCATCCACGACGTCCTTGCCATAAATCGCCAACCAACCAGGATTTGTCATGACCTTGCCTTCAGTCTTGAACTGATGACCAGAGACTTCGGTAAAACGTGTTGTCACCTGAAATTCTGCCGGTGGGAAAAATACTGCCATGAAACGACGTGTTACCAGGTCATATAGCTTTTGCTCGGGCTCCGACAGATTCTTCGGCACCTGGGTCGTCGGAATGATCGCGAAGTGATCACTGATTTTAGTATTGTCGAAAATCCGCTTGTTCGGCTTAACCCAATTTTTGTTCAGGATTTGTGCCGCAAATTGCTGATAATTGTTATTCTCAGACACTGCCCCCAATGTTTGCCGTACCGTTTCCAAATAATCTTCCGGTAAATGGCGTGAATCAGTACGCGGGTAGGTCAATACCTTATGCTTTTCATATAACGCTTGTGCCAACCCCAGTGTATTTTTTGCTGAAAAACCAAAACGAGAATTAGCTTCACGTTGCAAACTGGTTAAATCAAACAAGCCCGGTGCCATCTGTGTGGTCGGCTTTGACTCTTCCGTCACACTACCGATCTTGCCACGACACGCCGCGACAATAGAATCCGCAGCCGTCTTACTCCACAGACGCTCGGCGCGCTTCTCAGGATCAGTTTCGTCTTTCTTGTGACTTTTGTCTAACCAGCGTCCTTCATAAATCCCTGCAGCGCAAACAAACTCGGCTCGCACTTCCCAATAGTCGCGTGGCACAAACTTCTTAATCTTTTCTTCACGCTCAACGACAATCGACAACGTCGGCGTCTGTACCCGACCTACTGTTGTCAGGTAGAAACCGCCCTCTTTAGAATTGAAAGCTGTCATGGCACGCGTACCATTAATACCGATCAGCCAGTCCGCTTCACTACGACAGCGTGCTGCATCCGCCAACGGCTGCATGTCCTGATCATCGCGTAATTTATTGAAGCCTTCTCGAATGGCAGCCGGCGTCATGGATTGCAGCCACAGTCGTTTCACTGGTTGCTTCGCCTTGGTGTATTGTGCAATCAAACGAAAAATCAACTCCCCTTCACGCCCGGCATCACACGCATTAATCAGGGCGCTCACGTCTTTACGTTTAATCAGACGCGCCAGTACTTTCAGCCTTGACTCCGTCTTGGCGATTGGATTGAGGGAAAAATACGGAGGAATCATCGGCAAATTGGCGAAACTCCATTTGCCGCGTTTGACGTCATATTCTTCCGGTACTGCGATTTCCAACAAATGACCAACTGCCGAAGACAGTAAGTACTCGTCAGACTCAAAGTATTCATCGTGTTTGGTAAAACCACCAAGTGTCTTCGCGATATCGTTCGCGACAGAAGGCTTCTCGGCAATGATGAGGGTCTTACTCATAAATAGATTCTCAATTAAGGAAACAATCGATTGCCCGCGATACATCAAAAGCTGGCGAGCATCTTATTACCATATCACAACGTTTATGTAAGTGTAGCTAATCTATGGATATCGCGGGCAATGATAAGCGTGTTGCTAGGAAAACAGCAAGCACCAACCACATCTTGACAAAAAATACTACGTTCTGGATGCAGAACATAGTCACACATCACGCCAATATCGATAGCGCCCCATGCCAGGCACTTCTCATGAATTTTCGTATGATGCTTTTTTATTGAAATAAAAGCCAGCAAATGAATGGCTTGTCAGAAAAGTATTGCTACGCCGTCAGCAATAAAATGTGAGATTTATGCTTGAAAACTCGTGCAAGATATCATTAATGCAATAATCGTGGTTCGGTATCTTCGTCATCCAGAAACAGCTCGTCGAACATCAAGCCATCGGGCTCCTTACCTTGACTCCACAATACCATCAGCACAATCACTTTGAGTTTTTCCAGTGCAACTGGTATTTCTCCAGCGGCTAATGCACGCTCTATAACAATTTCTCGCTGAATAGCATTGAGCATTTTGGCAGATTCAAGAAACTGGATAAATCCGATGACTTCAATACCCAACACATCTATTTCTTGCTGTGCGTAAATACGTACGCCAAACGAAAAGGCTGTCTGTTGAGGATAGCGGTTGGCAAACTCATGGTTGGCCTCTTCAAGATCAGTCAGCCAGCCCAGTGCTTGCGATATATCGTCTTCTTCAAAACCAATAGCCGACAGCTTTTTGACCAAAGCAGCGGGCTCTGGACAGGCGTCGGGACGATAGTACGTTTCGTATAAATAAACAAGGACATCAAACATGGGTCTACTCTATCGCGAAGATTGAGTTAACACAAGCCCGCGACATCGACATGAACGTTTCTTGATGCAGGCCAACTCTAGCAAGCATTACCTCAGGTGATGCAAAAATTCGATGTGACAATTTCCCCATTACTTAGGAACCCATCATGCATCATGTGCCAGCGCTTTGGAAGCTCGTCCAGCTTTCACTGATCTGCCCCTCCCATGCAGCACATGACTGGCACCACATCTTCACCTTGCATCTTTAAAACTGTTGACTAGAAAGTTACCGCCCACTAATAGAATCCTGGCCAATCTTAGGAGCATCAGTATTTTCAGCAAGTTGCCACTCTGCGACGAGTTGTCGGATCAAAACCTCCGCAGGTAGTTCTCGCGCCAAAGGCGCTCCCTGCCCTGCCCATTGCGCAGCAAATTCGTAATTACCCAACTTGGCGGCTGCAGCATGTAAACGTTTAGCCGCATCGTAGGCTACAGGATAGGCCGCCGGCTCAGGACTGCCCACCGCTTCACCAAAGACGATCAAGCGATTGACGATGCCGCGTGCTGGGCGACCCGATAGGACTGACGTCAGGCGCGTAACTGCTGCACGTTCACTTTTCAGATTCTCTCGGTAGTTTGCATTAGCAGCTGACTCCGGGCACAGAATAAAAGCTGTACCGAGTTGGGTGGCGACGGCACCAAGAGTCAAGGCAGCTTCGATACCAGCACCGTCCATGATACCGCCAGCCGCAATGATCGGCAGCTTCATTTGACGCGCCAGCAATCGAACCAGCACGGCTGTGCTCAAATGTTCGTCAGTGCTATCTGGATCAAACATCCCCCGATGCCCCCCTGCCTCGATGCCTTGCGCCACGATGGCATCAATCCCTGCCTGTTCAATCAACATCGCCTCGCACAAATTGGTGGCTGTCGCCAATGCCTTAATACCTCTGTCGCGCAAAGCCTTGAGGCGATCCGCAGATGGCAAGCCAAAATGGAAGCTAACCACTGCCGGGCGCAGCTCAAGCAACGTTTCAAACGTCGCATCATCTTCAAGAAATGTCTTGTAAATCTCATCAAGCGAAGTCGGCATTGGCTCGCCAACTTCAGCAAAGAGTGGAGCCAAATACCGCAACCACGCTGCCTCACGCGCCTGATCACGCCGGACTGGCATATGACAAAAAACATTCACGTTGAATGGCTTCGTGGTCAGTGCACGGGTCTCCTTGATCATCTGTCTGGTTTGGTCAGTCGTGCTGGCACCAATGCCCAACGACCCTAGCCCCCCTGCATTCGACACTGCAGCTGCAAGCTCAGGAGTAGACACTCCTGCCATCGGTGCCTGAATAATGGGGTACTGGATGCCCAACAAAGCTAAAAATTGTCCGGAAGAACTCATGGTTTCCCTTTTACAATAAATACGAAGACGTGATTTATTCTCAAATAAAGAATATCATATAAATATAATTCTTCAATAAAGAATGATATGGATTCAGAATCACTCAAAATTTTCTGTGCCGTAGCAGCAGAATTAAGCATCACACACGCCGCGGCAAGACTTGGCAGGGCACCATCCAACGTCACTACACGCATCCAACAGTTGGAAGCGGATGTAGGAACCGCACTTTTCGTGCGCACTGGCAAGCGCATCAGCCTCTCGACCGAAGGGGAACGCTTTCTTGGCTACGCACAACGATTACTGACATTAGAAAACGAAGCCCGCCATGTCGTTACTGGTGGGCGCAATGGAGGAATCCTGGGCATTGGCACGATGGAGAGCACTGCCGC
>JAATGO010000085.1 GCA_015654605.1 Betaproteobacteria bacterium | reverse complement strand
TCCCGTTTGCGTAAAAAACTGGAACATTGTAGAGCTGCCATCATGACATTACGTGGCCTCGGTTATCTGTTAAAAGTCAAAGATGATTGATAGCCTGCGTCTGCGGCTTTTGCTATGGCTGCTCATTCCTCTCACCATTTATGTTGGCATCAGCACAGCCTATACTTACACCAGCGCTGTAACAAGTGCAGATCTGATTCAGGATCGATCACTGCTCGCTTCCGCCCGAATGATTGCTGGTCAAATTACATGGGAACAAGAGGGTGTACCTTCTGTCAGTGTCCCTCCTGCAGCCCTGGAAATGTTTGCCTCACCCAGCCATGACAAGGTCTATTACCAGGTATTGATGGATGACAATACCCTACTGGCAGGTCGACCTGATTTTCCAATCACGGTTAACTATGCACAAATAGAACCCACCTATACCACCATCACATTTCATGGCCAACCGTTGCGTATCGTCAGTTATATTCGTACACTGTACGACAATGGCACGTTACGCATGGCAGCAATCTCTGTTGGTCAAACCATGACCGGGCATCAGGAGATGCTAGACTCATTATGGCAACCGGCATTACATCGGCAAATTATTATGCTATTGCTGGCAATGGGACTAGTTGTCGTTGGTTTGACAATGGAATTACGACCCATCCTACGCGTCAAGGATGCATTAATTACACGTGAACCACATTCGCTGATACCACTACGCCCTGGACATCTACAATTGGAGCTACGCCCCATCGTAGAAGCGATCAATCAATACATCCAACGTCTCAACGCTCAGGTAGCCGTGCAAAAACGTTTTGTTGCCGATGCCGCACATCAATTACGCACTCCTCTGACACTGATCGATTCACAAATTCAGTTTGCACGTCAGCTCAATGACCCTCAGCGGTTGTCACAAGTCCTGCAGGCACTACATGAAAGCAGCCATAGCATGACCGATCTGACCAACAAACTACTGCAATTATCACAGGCAGAGGCTTCACATAGCACGACGCTTCCCCGTCATCCGGTGGAATTGGTCAAGCTCACAGAAAATGTGCTGGAAGAACTTGTCAGCATTGCGCAACGCAAGCATATCGATCTAGGCATGGAAGCGGCTACGACTGCAGTCTGGGTACTAGGCAACGAGCCCCTGTTTTCTGGCATGCTGATGAATTTAATCGACAACGCATTACGCTATACACCAGAACATGGCAAGGTGACTGTCAGCATCCACCTCAGTACTCCCGGCAAACACGGCAAGCGCCGTACGCGTAAACAGGAAAATAAACGGGAAGCCATTATTACCATCATCGACAATGGTCCGGGCATCCCTGCGGAAGTGCGTGAACGCGTCTTCGAACGATTCTACCGCAACGCGACTCCAGATCAACCTGGGGCTGGACTTGGCCTGGCAATTGTCAAGGAAATCGTACTGGCTGCGCAAGGTGAAATCACTTTAGGAACAGGACATGGTGGATATGGTCTGTTAGTCACGGTCAGATTACCTGCTTACCTGATAGATCCTCAACACTGACGCCTCTTTCACAAATAGCGTAGACAGTACTGAGTACTGTCACGAGCTATGCTAAGCTGTCCCTGCGGCTCCTGTATTACTTCTCCTGTTTCTATTTTACTGTCTCTACTTTGTCGCATTCCCTCTTCTGTCTTCTGCGCTATTACAGTGCATACAAATTACTCAGAATATAAAAAAATATCCTCCATATTGCATGCAATATCCCATTTTCCTCATTTGTTTTGCACTGTCGCACTCACCAGAGTTAATACAATATTCTGGCAAGTCATTGAGGATTAACATTTTATAAAAAAACATTCTGGCCTTCTCCTTATATGGCATACAAACTGCTTCGCATACTGGGCTCCATCCTCAACCATCTATCAAGAGGCTTTGCCCATGTCCGCCAAACAGATTCTTATGAGAACGCTATCACGCTGGTTATTTCTTGCCCCATTAGCGCTGATATTGCATGCACCATTACAGGCCGAAACCGTTGCCCGCTACGGTATCTCCATGTCCGATATCCCGTTGACAACCGGTCAGCCAGACCGTGGCGCTGGCGCCTATCAATTCACCGGGCATACGTTGTACGATCCACTAGTCGCATGGGAAGCTAATATCGGCACACGCCCTGGCAAACTGGTTCCTGGCTTGGCTAGTGCGTGGAAAATTAATCCCGCTGATAATAAAAAGTGGGTATTCACATTACGCAAGGGCGTGAAATTCCATGACGGGTCCCCATTTACTGCTGATGCCGTCATCTGGAATCTGGAAAAAGTACTGAACGACAAAGCGCCGCAATTTGACCCCAAACAAAGCGCACAAGTCCGTCCGCGCATCCCCTCCATCGCTTCGTATAAAAAGGTCGATGACTATACTGTTGAAATCACGACTAAAGATGTCGATGCATTATTTTTATATCAATTACCATGGTTTCTCATCTCTAGCCCAACACAATGGGAAAAACTGGGAAAAGATTGGAACAAATTTGCTTCGCAGCCATCTGGCACTGGCCCTTTCAAGCTAGACAAATTGGTACCGCGTGAACGTGCCGAGCTGGTGAAAAATCCTGACTATTGGGATAAAACGCGTATTGCTAAAACTGACCGCATCATTCTGATCCCGATTCCTGATGCCTTGACCCGCGCCAATGCCCTGCTCAATGGACAGGTTGATATCATCGAAACACCACCACCTGATGCATTGGCACAACTCAAAAGTGCTGGCTTCAAACTGGTTACCAATGTTACCCCGCATGTCTGGCCCTATCATTTCAGTACCTTACCTGGGTCACCATGGACTGACGTGCGTGTGCGCAAAGCAGCCAACCTAGCTGTCAACCGGGATGAAATCGTTGCGTTGATGAACGGCCTGGCAGTTCCTGCTAAAGGTCAGGTCGATGCCACTAGCCCATGGTTTGGCAAACCAAACTTCCATATTAAATATGATTTACCTGCAGCACGCGCATTAATGGCACAAGCTGGTTACAGTCAAGCGAAACCACTAAAAACCAAAATCATCATTGCACAAGGTGGTACGGGTCAAATGTTGTCATTGCCAATGAATGAATACATTCAGCAGAGCCTGAAAGAAATTGGTATCGATGTCGAATTTGAAGTTGTGGAGCTGGAAGGTTTGTACCTGAACTGGCGCTCTGGTGCCGCCTCTCCTGATAACATCCGCAAAGGAATTACTGCGATTAACCTGGGCTATGTAACTGCCGATCCGTTTTACGGCATCACCCGTTTTGTTGCCAGCAAATACATCGCTCCTAATGGCGTTAACTGGGGTGGCTACAACAATCCAAAAGTAGATGCCCTTATTGACAAGATCAGCGTCACCTTTGATCCAAAGGCACAAGATGCATTACTGGCACAGGTGCATGAAATTATGGTGAATGAAGCATTGATGCTATGGGTTGTGCATGATGTCAATCCTCACATGATTTCTCCCAAGGTCAAGGGATTTGTACAAGCACAGCACTGGTTCCAGGATCTCACTACCATCGCTATGTAACAAGTAACTTGGGTACAGCTGATGAGCATGCCTACTCGTCAGCTGTACCTGGAGGCTATCTCCTGAACTGAAAGAAATACATGTTTGCTTTTATTCTGAAACGCCTGCTATACGCTATTCCGATTGCACTCGGCGTAACGGTTTTTTCTTTTTTGCTAGTGTATATTGCGCCTGGAGATCCACTCAACGCCATCGCACCATCGGATGCCTCTGCTGAAACCATCGCAGCACTAAAAGCCGCCTACGGCCTCGATAAACCCATACCCGTACAATACGGATTATGGTTATGGCGCGCTTTACATGGTGATCTAGGAGCCTCGATTGCCTCTGGTCGTTCCGTCACAACAGAAGTCATGAGTGCCGTCAACAATACACTGTTGCTGGCTGGTATCGCAGGTCTGATGGGCGTCGTATCCGGCTGCATCCTGGGTGCCATTGCCGGCTATCGACAAGGCACCTGGGTTGATCGTGTTGCCAGTACCATATCAGTCATCGGTGTGAGTATTCCTCATTACTGGTTAGGTCTTGTATTAACCATTATTTTCTCGGTGTGGCTTTCCTGGTTTCCAGCCATGGGAGCTGGTCCTGCCAACTCTGTAGGATGGTTCTGGGATGCTGATCGCATACGCTATCTGATTTTGCCGGCAGTTACGCTATCGGTTATTCCCATGGGGATGATTACGCGTACGGTGCGCGCCCTTATTGGCGATATGCTGGGACAAGATTTTGTCACGGCACTGCGTGCACGTGGCTTAAACAATCGCACCATTTTCCGCCATGTCGCAAAAAATACGGCACCTACCGTATTAGCAATCGCTGGTCTACAAATCGGTTATCTGATGGGTGGCTCGATTTTGGTAGAAACTGTTTTCGCATGGCCTGGTACCGGATTTCTGCTCAATACCGCTATTTTCCAACGTGATATTCCTCTGCTACAGGGCACCATCCTCGTACTGTGCATGTTCTTTGTCTTGCTCAATCTCGCTGTCGATATTATCCAGCCGATGATCGATCCGCGTATGGGTCGTAGAAATTAATCTCACTCAAGGCACGATGACTCTTTCTTTCTCTTTATCCTCCGCACGAACACCAGTCGTACATACGCCCGTCAACCGCAGTTACTGGCTTTTGGTGTTGCGCCAGGTGCGCCGTGACCCAGTCGCAGTGATCAGCATGTTGATCATTTTAGCCATCCTCATTGCTGCCATATTTGCGCCCTGGCTGGCACCCGATGATCCATACAAAGGCAGTATGATTCGACGCCTGATGCATGTCGGTAGCCCTGGTCATCTGCTTGGCACCGACGAATTGGGAAGAGACATGGTAACCAGATTAATGTATGGGGGAAGGTTGTCTTTACTCATTGGCGTGCTGCCCGTACTGTTCGCATTCCTCATCGGCACGACCATTGGTCTGTTTGCCGGATATATCGGTGGTCGTTTCAATATGGCAGTCATGCGTGTGCTGGATATCTTCTACGCCTTTCCTTCGGTATTGCTAGCAGTCGCCATCTCTGGCGCACTTGGTCCCGGTATGAGTAACAGCATCATTGCCCTCACCATCATTTTTATTCCGCAGGTGGTACGCGTTGCCGAAAGTGTCACCACCCAAGTGCGCGGACTTGAATACATTGAAGCAGCACGTATGAGTGGCGCCTCTGCTTTTTCCATCATTCGCATACATGTGTTGGGCAATGTCCTGGGGCCTGTATTTGTCTATGCTACTGGCTTGATCAGTGTCAGCCTGATCCTGGCATCCGGCCTGTCGTTTCTCAGACTCGGCGTCAAGCCACCAGAACCGGAATGGGGGTTAATGCTCAACACCTTACGCGCTGCCATTTACAACAACCCATGGATCGCCGCCATGCCTGGCGTATTCATTTTCATCACCTCGATTGCTTTCAACCTGTTGGCTGATAGCATCCGTTCTGCCATGGATATCCACTGATGATGAATCCTGTTTTTAACACCATGGTCATAGGTGGTTTACCCACCACCAATAGTGAGACTCAGACTGAACGCGGTGGGCCAGGACAGCCGCTACTCATCGTCAATCAACTACGCAAATACTATCCTGTGCGCCACCATTTTCTTGATCAGCTACTCAGGCGCAAGCGCAAGGTTGTGCATGCCGTAGACAATATCAATTTCACTGTCAGAAAAGGAGAAACCCTAGGCATTGTCGGCGAATCTGGTTGTGGAAAATCAACGACAGCGCGATTAATTGCCAAACTGATCGAGCCTGATAGTGGCGCAATGATTTTCGATGGTGATGGCGTCGCAGAGTTTGGTGGCATGGCATTGAAAACCTTTCGACAAAATCTGCAAATGGTTTTTCAAGATTCTCACGCCTCTCTCAATCCACGCCTCACCATCGGCGAAACGATTGCTTATGGTCCTCAGGTACATGGACTTGACCGTGCTACCGCGATCAAGCGAGCACATCAATTACTGAACAGGGTTGGACTAGATCCCTTGCAATTTGCATCTCGCTATCCACATGAACTATCCGGGGGTCAGCGTCAGCGTGTTAACATCGCACGTGCTCTCGCATTCGAACCACGTCTGGTCATTCTGGACGAAGCTGTTGCTGCGCTCGATAAATCCGTGCAGGCACAGGTTCTGAACCTGCTACAAGAATTAAAGGCAGAACACCAACTAACTTATCTCTTCATCTCACATGATCTACATGTCGTGCATTACATCAGCGATCGTGTCATGGTGATGTATCTAGGACAAATCGTCGAAATCGGGCCGGTTGACAATATTTACGGTGATTCAGCACATCCTTATACACGAGCATTACTATCTGCTGTTCCTTCAGTTGACCCTGCCCACCGTACACTGGCGTCCCCACTATCAGGTGATCCACCTAACCCGATTGACCCTCCTCAAGGCTGTCGTTTTCATGGGCGGTGCCCGCATGCTGCACCTGTATGTGAAATCAATACACCACCATTACAGCTATTGATCAATCGCCAAGGCGATATGCAACACATGGCAGCCTGCCATATGAATGATCCTGCATCTGGACACCCTCAGGCAATTGCGCGAGTAGCATCATGAAGACAGACACTCATACCCCTTCAGATAGCCCCTTACTCTCGGTGCAGGACGTCTCCGTGCAATTTCATGGCAATCGTACTGCCGATGCATTACGTCATATCAGCTTCGACCTGCCAGTAGGACATGTGCTGGGACTGCTAGGTGAATCCGGGTCTGGAAAAAGTGTCACCTTACGCACTTTGCTACGTTTGCATGCACCAAGCACCACCCACATCACTGGCAGCATCCAGTTCGATGGTGTCGATGTACTTCATATGCGTAGTCGGGAATTAGAACAGTACCGTGGTGGTACGGTATCAATGATTTTTCAGGAATCAGGACTTGCCTTTGACCCAGTCT
>JAATGO010000166.1 GCA_015654605.1 Betaproteobacteria bacterium | reverse complement strand
TAGATCTCGTTGTTGACCACTCCGTTCAAATTGATCACTACCATGAGAAACAGGCACTTGATCTGAACATGAAGCTGGAGTTTCAACGTAACAATGAACGTTACCAGTTCATGAAATGGGGCATGCAGGCATTTGATACTTTTGGCGTTGTTCCGCCTGGCTTCGGTATCGTGCATCAAGTTAACCTGGAATATCTGGCGCGCGGTGTACACCATAAGAATGGTGTTTTCTATCCTGACACACTGGTTGGTACTGACTCCCATACCACTATGATTAATGGTATCGGTGTCGTTGGCTGGGGTGTCGGTGGTATTGAAGCAGAAGCAGGCATGCTCGGACAACCTGTGTATTTCCTAACTCCTGACGTTGTTGGTGTCAATCTAACCGGTAAGCTGCGTGAGGGTGTTACTGCAACCGATCTGGTACTGACTATCACTGAACTGTTACGCCAAACCAAAGTCGTCGGCAAATTTGTCGAGTTTTTTGGAGAAGGTACAAAAACACTGACGCTTACTGATCGTGCCACCATCGCCAACATGGCTCCTGAGTATGGTGCCACTATGGGATTTTTCCCCGTTGACGAAGCTACTATCACCTACTTCAAAGGTACTGGTCGCACTAAGTCTGAAATCGATTCCTTTGAAGCTTACTTCAAGGCGCAAAAACTCTTCGGCATCCCCAAAGCCGGCGATATCGACTACAGTCAAGAAGTTCATCTCGACTTGTCGACTGTCGCCCCCTCACTGGCTGGTCCTAAGCGTCCACAAGATCGTATCGAACTTGGCAATGTCAAATCCACTTTCGAAAATCTGTTTAGCAAACCTTTAGCTGAAAATGGATTTAATAAGAAAGTGGAAGATCTCACTACAACATACATTAATTCCGATGGCATTGCCGTCAAAAATGGGGATGTCTTAATTGCAGCAATCACCTCCTGCACTAACACCTCCAACCCGAGCGTCCTGTTAGCAGCTGGTCTATTGGCTAAAAAAGCGGTAGAAGCCGGCTTGAAGGTTCCCCAACACATCAAGACATCATTGGCGCCTGGATCGCGTGTCGTCACCAAATATCTGGAAGCTGCCGGCCTCTTGTCCTATCTGGAAAAACTCGGCTTTGGTCTGGCTGCCTATGGTTGCACAACCTGTATTGGGAATGCGGGAGATCTGACTCCAGCAATGAATCAAGCCATTACTGAAAATGACATTGTGGCTGCTGCTGTGTTATCTGGCAACCGTAACTTCGAAGCACGTATCCATCCCAATATTCGCGCCAATTTCCTGGCATCACCTCCACTCGTGGTAGCGTACGCCATCGCTGGCAACGTCAACCGTGACCTGATGACTGAACCTGTCGGTAAGGGTAAAGGCGGCAAGGATATTTATCTGGGCGATATCTGGCCAACTTCACAGGAAATCGAAAAACTGTTGAAATTTGCGATGAATGCTAAAACGTTCAAGGATAATTACGCTGATGTAAAAGGTGCGCCAGGTAAATTATGGGAAAAAATCAAGGGCGCAGACGCTGGTGACGTATACAACTGGCCACTATCCACTTATATTGCTGAGCCACCATTCTTTGAAAACTTTACTGAGCAACCTACCGTTGCAGCAACCACTATCATCGGTGCGCGTGCTTTAGGTGTATTTGGTGATTCGATTACGACTGACCATATTTCCCCTGCTGGATCGATCAAAGATAGCAGCCCGGCTGGTCATTGGTTGCAAGCCAATGGCGTGCTGAAAGCCGACTTCAACTCCTACGGCTCACGTCGCGGTAATCATGAAATCATGATGCGCGGTACCTTTGCCAACGTTCGCATCAAAAATCTGATGGTTCCTGGCGTGGAAGGTGGTGTCACCGTACATCAACCTAGTGGCGAGGTAAAACCAATCTATGATGCTGCTATGCAATACATCGCTGATGGTGTTCCTACCATGGTATTTGGTGGTGAAGAATATGGCACTGGATCATCACGTGACTGGGCTGCAAAAGGAACTTACCTGCTCGGCGTCAAGGCAGTGATTACACGCTCATTCGAGCGCATCCATCGCTCCAATCTAGTTGGTATGGGTGTACTACCTCTACAATTCATCGGCAAAGATAGCGTTCAAACCCTGGGAATCACTGGCGAAGAAACCTTTGATCTAAAAGGACTGGATGGCGAAATAAAACCGCAACAGAAAGCAACTCTTGTCATTCATCGTAAAGATGGCAGCAAAAAAGAAGTACAGTTGCTGTTACGTATTGATACTCCTATCGAAGTTGATTATTACAAACATGGCGGCATCCTGCCATTTGTCTTGCGTCAATTGTTGGCTGCCTAAAGTAGCGAGGGCACTCTAGCACTCGCCTTCTTCCCCTTTTTTTCATATCGCTATCGGTGAGATGAGGGGGAGAAGATAGAAATGCAGAGGCTAGCAAAATCAATATGAGTGGCTATCTGTTTATGTATCAGCCATATTATCAAGTTCACTAAAAACGCTCATCAACAGGATGAGCGTTTTTATTTCTAACAACAATGAGAACGCATTGCAAAAGTATCCCTGAGAGTATGAAAGACAAATGATTCTCCCCCGCTCTTTCTGAAGAGCCTCATATCGCCTGACATAGACATATCCCTCTAAAAAATAGGGATATGCCAATAACAGCATGAATCAACTACAATAGGGATTTTCGTCACAAGAGTACCCTACTTACCATGCGACGTCCCGTAAAACGCCTGACTCCTAAACTATCCGCAGATAGTCAACGCTTACTCACGTTAGCACAAACTGTGTCGCAGGCAGCCAGCCGTCGCGAACAACGCGCCTGGGGAAAATCTCTGGATGACTTGTTGCACAAGCTGCTCAAAAGTGCTCACCAAACAGTCATTGATACCGCCCTCGACTATCTGTTTAAAGCAGATTTGAATGCCTATGATGCTCTGATAGAGGCAACAGAAGCTGGTA
>JAATGO010000345.1 GCA_015654605.1 Betaproteobacteria bacterium | reverse complement strand
TTGTCTGAACGTTTTGGTTTGTGGGTGACCTTTTATCCTTTCAAGCAGGATGATTATCTCGATATCGTGGCCTATTGGTTGCGCCATTTTGGCTGCAGTGCCGAGCAGATTGAGAATGCACGTGCTGACGCATTGCGTTGGGCATTACAGCGTAGTTCACGCTCAGGGCGGGTAGCATGGCAGTTTGCACGCGATTATGCGGGTAAAGAGTTATCTAGATGAGTTCTTCTGCAGCGCCAGTTGATGTTGCGGTCGGGATCTTGATGAAACCCAATGGGGAGGTATTGCTTGGTCAGCGCCCAGAAGGAAAGCCATATGCAGGATATTGGGAGTTTCCTGGTGGAAAAGTTGAGGCTGGGGAGGCGATTTTGGATGCACTCAAGCGGGAATTCATGGAAGAGCTGGGGATACAGATACTGTCAGCGGAGCCTTGGTGCGGTGTGCAATACGTGTATCCCCATGCGCATGTGCGTTTGCATTTTTACCTGAGCCGGGAGTGGTCAGGAGAGCCGCAAAGTCTGGAAGGACAAGTTTTTGCATGGCAGGGAGAAGTGGATGTGGCTCCACTGTTGCCTGCAACGGTACCATTAATCGAATGGATCGATAAGCTGCGGTAGCACTTCCGAAAAGATAGTGCTAAAGCAAGCGGCAATGCAGTCTCTATTGCAGGGACTGGGAATCCTCATCTTCTTGTGGGAGATTAACGGCAGGGATGGCATATTTTTCCTCGGCCCAGGCTCCCAAATCAATTTGTTTGCATCTATCCGAGCAAAATGGTCTGAATTTATTTGTCTCAGACCATTCAACTTTGGTGCCGCAAGTGGGGCAATCGACCATCGTAACCATTCAAAAAAACCTCAAAACCCACATAAGGTCAGTTCGAAAGGGACATCTGCTTCGAAAGACCGCGGTTTCACATTGCCATCCTGTGACATGAAACGTACCCACAACATGTATTTGTTGGCCGAGATTTCAGGAATGGCGCCATATTTTTCATCAAGTTCCAGGCGTAACATTTGGTACACTTTACCTTGCAGCATTTGCTGGTAACTGCCGCCTTGCGCATGGATATTGGATGCTTGCCCGGATTCCCGCAAGAGCCGCATGATAATGGAAATGGCATCGAATAGTGGCGCCAGTGGCTCAAACCAGTCAGAAATGTCATCAAAACGCTGTTGTGGCGTATGCTGTTGCCAAGCGTAATAAGAGGGGAGGTCAAATTCACAGGCACCACCAGGGATAATGGTGCGACCACGGATGCTCATGAGCCATTCATTGTCACGGATATGTTGTCCGGTTCTCCCCTGCGAAGCAGATAAAGCCGTGCTAACGCGATCGACTTCCTGAAGGATCGCCTTAAGCATTTCTGGCTCGACATTCGGGTTGGTTTGATAGGCTAGCAACATGTTTTTCTGACGTTCCAACTCTTGTAGCAGGTCGGATTTTAGGTCAGCACGTCCGGCAACTTCCAGCATTTCGAAAATTGTAGAGAGCGCGACATGATGTTGCAGCGGACTTTCTTGATGTAGGAAAAAAACAAATTTTTCGTACAGATCTTCCAGTCGCAACAGCGTGCGAATACGCTCGTTGAAAGGGTATTCGTAAACGATCAAAGTTGCATCCCTTCAAAGATGGATCGGATTCGATGGCATATTTGAGATGATCCCCAAAACATGTCGTACTAAATAATTGAACGCAAACAGAGTTATGCTGTGTTCGGAACGTCGAAATATTCCCATTACTGTGATTCTGAACGATGCAGAAGAAAATTACAAATGTTCAGCACGAATTGTTTTCGATAATGTGCAATACAGCGTATGCAGGCGAATGATTTGTGGCAAGATTATGTCGATTTCGCCCTCGTTTTTGATAACATCATCGGCAATGGCTAGTCGTTGTGAACGGCTTGCCTGTGTCGCCATAATGGCCTCGACTTCTGCGCGTGTTAAATTGCTGCGACGCATGACGCGGTCGATCTGCAAGGATTTACTACAGTCGACTACCAGTACACGAGAAGTGAAATGCTGCCAGCGTTTGCTTTCTGCGAGTAGGGGAATCACAAGCATCAGGTAGTCACCCTGCGCAGTGGTTGCAGCCAGGGCGGTTTCGTTTCGAATCATTGGATGCAAAATTGTTTCCAATTGTTTCCTTGCTGCGCTATCGGCAAATACATGGGTGCGCATGCGCGCACGATCTAAGCCGCCTGCAGCGTTAATGAAGTCGGTACCGAAAGTTGACCTGATCTGATCGATTGCTTTACCGCCGGGGGCACAAAGCGCATGAGCAATTGCATCGGCATCGATGATGGTTGCACCGTATTCAGCAAAAATATTGGCGACAGTGGTTTTTCCGCTACCGATACCTCCTGTCAGACTGACAGCAAAACGCCCGGGAATCGTCGTACCCGGGGGTGGTGAGAGAGATGGGTCAGGAGAATTGCTTAAGGTATTCATTGAGAATTGCATCGCCATAAAGGAGTGTCAGGACACCTGCCATTGCTAACCATGGACCAAAAGGCATAGCATCGCTGAGACTATTTTTTTTCAATATTAGGAGCACGATACCAAACAAAGCCGCAGAACAACATGCCAACAGTAAAACAAATGGTAGCGTTTGCCAACCTGTCCAGGCACCAAGCGCGGCAATGAGCTTAAAATCGCCATAGCCCATTCCCTCTTTCCCCGTGAACAGTTTGTATGTCCAATAAATTGTCCATAACACAACATAGCCTGCGACAGCACCAATAACAGCATCAGATAATGGGACAAAGCCAGCATGAAGGTTAAATAACAGGCCAAGCCATAGCAGAGGTAATGTGAGATCGTCTGGTAAGAGCTGCGTTTGTATATCGATGACGCTCAGTGCCAACAAAAACCATCCCAATAGCAAAGCTGCCGCGCCGTAATGATTCCAGCCAAAATGCCAGATCAGTACAGCGCTCAACAATGCCGAGGCCAGTTCCACTATCGGATAGCGGAGTGAGATGGGGGCGCGACAGGAATGACAGCGGCCTCGCAAGGCAATATAGCTTAACAAGGGGATATTGTGTTGTACGGCAATGGAGGTGTGGCAGTGCGGACATTGGGAACGCGGGACAAACAGGTTGTAGTGAGAGCTGTGAGGAGGGGGTTGCTCCATCTCAGCTGCCCATGCATTGTCAGCCTCTCGTTGCATCATGATCGGTATTCTATAAATAACGACGTTGAGGAAACTTCCTATCAGCAATCCAATGCAAGCAGCAATACAGCTTACTAGCAGGTGATGTGGGCCCGAGGTTGTCAAAATATCCAGCATTACACCATGACTCCCAATTTGAAAATTGGCAGGTACAGTGCAATGACCAGGCTGCCAATGAATAACCCCAATATTGCCATGATAAATGGTTCTGCTAGAGTGGAAATGGTGGCGATGGTGTCATTCACCTCCATTTCATAGAACTCGGCAATTCTGGTCAGCATAGGAGCTAAAGTGCCAGATTCTTCTCCGGTAGCGATCATTTGTGTCATTAGTTCAGGAAATCGACGTGTTGTTGTCATGGCCGCAGTCAAGCTTATACCATTGCTGACAGCAGCATGAACTACATGGGTGGCATGAGTATAGACGGTATTGCTCGCAATTGCAGCAACGGCATTAAGCCCACTATCTAATGGAATGCCAGCGTCACATAATGTGGCGAGCGTTCTACTCCAGCGTGCCAGTACACTGTTGCGAATGAGATTGCCAAGCAAGGGGAGGCGCAAGATCAACATATCAGCTGATGCGCGTAGTGTAGTTGATCGATGCCATGCCTTGCGCAATAACAGCATGAGGAGCACCCCGATGGCAAGCAATGCTCCTCCGTATTGTCTCAGAAATGTAGATATAGCGATGAGCGCCAATGTGGGAACTGGTAACTCTGCTCCGGCATTGTGAAATATTTGTTGGAATGTGGGAACCACCCAGAGCATGATGGCGCATGTGATGATGCCCGCAAAGAGAATTACTGTCAGTGGATACAGCATCACGGAACGCAATTTATGCTGAATTGCCCATGCTTTTTCTTTGTTGGTCGCTAGCTTATCCAATATGTCGGCGAGCATCCCGGATTGTTCACCTGCGGCGACCAAGCTACAAAATAGGGGATTAAAGTAGCGAGGATGTCGTCGGAGTGCTTGTTGCAAGCTTGCCCCGCTTTCCAAATCTGTACGTAGTTGCAGCACGAGGTTAGTGAGAGCTGGCTTGCCTGCGGCGCTGGCGATAATCGTGAACGCTTGCAACAGCGTCATACCCGCCTTGAGGATGGTCGCTAACTGGCGTGTCAGGAGTGTAATATCCTTATCTTTCAACTGACGCAGGTGTTTGAAACGTTCTTTGCGTAAATGCGTGACGATAATGCCCTGGCGTCGTAACGTCGCATGCGCGATAGCGGTGCCATTCGCGCGTAACTGTCCGTGCATCGGTTTGCCCTGATCATCACGTCCAATCCAGTGATAGAGAGCAGAGGGAGGTGGTGGAGGGCTGGATATTTTGCGTTGCATGGTCGTATGTTGCTGGCGGGAGGAAGTTCTTGTTTGTCAGAGATTGGTGCAGCCGAGCACTTCTTCGATGCTGGTTAAGCCATGACGGACTTTTTCCAGGCCAGCTTGGCGCAGGCTTAATACGCCTTCCTGAGCGGCTTGAGTAGCGATGTCAGGTGTGTTGCCACGGGCTAGAATAATATTTTCCATGGCAGCACTGATAGGCATGACCTGATAGATACCAACGCGTACTTTGTAACCAGTGCCGTTGCAGCGAGCACATCCCACCGATTTGTAAGCATTCCAGGGACGATCCAGGTCAACTGGCGTGCAACCAGCCGCTAAGAGTATCTCTGCACGCAAAGTGCAGGGCTGTTTGCAGTGGCAGAGTCTGCGAGCCAATCGTTGTGCTGTAATCATGATGACCGAAGAGGCAATATTGCATGGCGCTACTCCCATATTGAATAGGCGGGTCAGCGTGGATGGCGCGTCGTTTGTATGCAATGTTGACAGTACCAGATGTCCGGTTTGTGCTGCTTTTACTGCAATGTCCGCGGTTTCCGTATCACGTATTTCTCCAACCATAATGACATCAGGGTCTTGCCGCAGCAGTGCGCGCAAGGTAACGGCAAAATTAAGGCCGGCTCGATCATTCATATTGACTTGATTAATGCCGGGTAAATAGATTTCGACCGGGTCTTCTGCGGTGGCAATATTGATGTTGATTTGATTTAAATGATTCAGGCAGGTATAGAGCGATACCGTTTTACCGGAACCAGTAGGGCCGGTCATTAATACCATGCCATAAGGTCGATGGATCGCTGCTAGCAGTAAATCTTGTTGCTGCTGTTCATAGCCAAGTTCTGCCAATCCAGTTTGTGCCAGTTGGTTATCCAGTAATCGGAGGACAATTTTTTCTCCAAACTGTGTAGGCAGGGTGGATACTCTGCAGTCAATGGCACGTTTGGCTGCAGTGGCCAGTTTCATTCTGCCATCTTGTGGCAATCGCTTCTCTGCAATGTCTAGACCTGAAATGACTTTAATGCGTGATGCTAGCTGATCTTTCATGGATAAAGAAGGCTGTGCTATTTCCCGCAATACACCATCGATGCGAAATCGAATGCGGTAAAATTTTTCAAATGGCTCAAAATGCAGATCAGAAGCCCCCATGTCGATAGCATCATTGAGGATTTTTTGCAGAAAATGGACGACTGGTGTGGCATCATCATCGACACTCATGGTGACGGCGGGAGGTTCCTGCTGTCCTTTTTGTCGTGCGATGAGTTGTAGCAGTTGTGGATGTTCGACAATGACTGGGTCGATACTGAGCTGTGTCTGAAATTGGATCTGATTAAGGGCTTGTGTATTGGTAGGATCGGATATGGCAACAGTCAACCTACTGCCATCGCGGCTCAGAGGTGCAATGTACAGGCTATGGAATAATGTGAGCGAAATGGTTTTGTCAGTGATATGGGCATTTTGCAGTACATGCATTTCTGCTAGAGGATAATCGAAGGTCTCTACACAGAACTGTGCGAGCGCAGATGCAGTGATGATATTTTCCTGTAACAGCAAATCAATGCATGAAATACGCTCACGTAAGGATTGATCGTGCAGCATGTTTACCTGTTGCTGAGATAAATGTCCGGCCTGCATGAGTGCTTGTGGCAAGGTTGACATGAAAGAAGAAGGATGAGGAAAAATGAAATGGAATTACATATCGGGATAACAATGTAGCGACACAATAGTGCAATGCCCTCGTCGTGGTTGAGCAATTAAGCTACACAACTGAAATGAATAACTGAGCTAAGCAATTGAGCAAGCAAGAGTAGCGGGTACCTATTCATGTCATCGCGTGATAAGTGACCGTGAAGAAGCGATGAAGTGATGATGACGTGATTCAGTGATGTGCTGAATCAGTGGCAAGCATTCATGTGAGAGTCAATACAGAAAGGAGTTCCTGACGATCGCACGTATCGTATTTATGCGTCGCCATACGGCGTGCATTTTACAGATATTGTTCAAATAAATTCTAATCAAGCATGGCTGTTAGTACAGAACCATGCACAATCAGATAGTGGAGTGTGGGGCGTATAGTTTTACTGTTTTGATGGATTGATTCTGTACCTGGATGATATCGATCACGCAACCCGCTATCTTAACGCTGACGTTTGCTTCGGGAATGTCTCGCAGGTATTCCAGCAGCAGGCCGTTGAGTGTTTTTGGTCCATCTAATGGGAAATCCAGTCCTAAACGTTTGTTGATATCGCGTAGTGCTGCAGATCCTTCCAGTAAACATTCACCGGAGGGACTCCATGCAAAGTGGTCGGTACGTCCGACGCCGGGTATGGATGTAGTGAACTCCCCTATCATTTCTTCGATGATATCTTCCAGGGCAACCAGTCCCTGCACCTCACCATATTCATCAACGATAATACCAAGACGTTCATGGTTTTCCTGAAAATACTGTAATTGAGTAAACACATCGGTATCTTGTAGGACGAAATAAGGATCTGAGAGCAAAGCGCGGAAATCATCAATGGTGAGATCGGCGCCCTGATTAAAGAGAGTGACCGTTTTTCGTACATGCAGGATACCGATAATTTGATTAATTTCTCCTTCATAGACAGGCAGCTTATTGTGATAACTGGTTGCTAGTTGGCGCCGAATATCTTCAATGGATCCAGTGATATCAAGCGCCTCTATTTGAGCACGAGGGGTCATGACATCTTCGACTGAAATTTTTTCCAGATCAAACAGATTAAGCAAGATACTTTTATGTTTTTGCGGGATGAAATTGCCACCTTCAAGCACGATGGAACGGAGCTCCTCTGGCGACAGATGCTGCTGCCGTGCCTGATTCTCGGTATTAATATGGAGTAATCTGAGAAAGGCAGAGACGAAAAGATTGACAATCCATATCAATGGTTTAGCGACCGTTATCAGCGGCTTGAGCACCAGTGC
>JAATGO010000316.1 GCA_015654605.1 Betaproteobacteria bacterium | reverse complement strand
GTTGCGTAATACGCGGTTGCGGACAATACTGCCGGTGGTGACGGTAGAGCCAAAAGTATTTTGTAGATCCTGATTCATATTTCCTCCAGTTGCATTCAATCTTTCCTAAGCATAGCATGAGCAGGCTCGCAGGGTAAGAAAGTATAGAAAAATATATTTACATTACTCGCATTTTTAGAACATTCCCGAAAGCAATCGGTTGGCACGCTAATTCCTCTGGAATAAGAGGGTTTCATGGTAGAATCGAAGGTTAATTAGATTATTAACTAATGAGTAACTAATGATGGCTTAGGAGGGTTTTGGCTCGGCCTCTAGCCCAGATCTGTCCAACTGTGACCAGGGGTTAATAAAGTAACGTAGCGAGTATAGTAGCGCAATAGCTTTACATTAGTTAAATCCTTGCATTACATCCTACATCCTGGTTTTAAACCTTTATTTTTATTGGAGTTTTTACACATGGCAATTGAACGTACTCTGTCGATTATTAAACCGGATGCAGTCGCTAAAAACGTGATCGGTCAGATTTACACTCGTTTTGAAAACGCTGGTCTGAAAATCATTGCTGCACGCATGGCGCATTTATCCCGTGCTGAAGCGGAAGGTTTCTATGCAGTCCATCGCGAGCGTCCATTTTTCAAGGATTTGGTCGATTTCATGATCTCTGGTCCTGTTATCGTGCAAGTTTTGGAGGGGGAGAATGCCATCCTCAAGCATCGTGATCTGATGGGTGCTACAGATCCTAAGAAGGCAGAAAAAGGGACTATTCGTGCTGATTTCGCTGATTCTATCGATGCGAATGCTGTGCATGGTTCCGACGCTGCAGAAACTGCTAAGGTTGAAATCAGCTATTTTTTTCCTGGTTTGAATATTTACTCAAGGTAATTCTTGGTGCTGTCTGCCTTGCCATATTATCAGGATAGTTTTTGTAATAAGGCGGGCGTTAAGCTATTGATGACGTTATGACGACGACTCTCACCAATCTGCTGGATCTGGATCCCGCACAACTCATCGCTTATTGCGGTGAGTTGGGTGAGAAGCCGTTTCGTGCAAAGCAATTACAGCGCTGGATTCATCAATTTGGCGTGGCAGATTTTACGGAAATGACCGATCTCGCCAAGTCGTTGCGAGATAAACTATCTGCACGAGCCAAAGTGGCTGCACCCCAGGTGATCAGTGATCATACTTCCTCCGATGGTACGCGCAAGTGGCTCATCAATGTTGGTCAGGGGAATGCGGTGGAAACCGTCTTTATTCCAGAAGAAACACGTGGCACTTTATGCATCTCCACACAGGCTGGGTGCGCTGTGAACTGCCGCTTTTGCTCAACAGGCAAGCAAGGATTTAATCGTAACCTCACAGTGGGAGAAATTATCGGTCAGTTGTGGATGGCCGAATTTGAATTACGCAAAACCAAGGGAATTTTACCCGGCCCCAAAGGCGAACGTCAGATCACGAATGTTGTGATGATGGGCATGGGCGAGCCCTTATTGAATTTTGAGCCGACGGTGACGGCGTTGAGACTGATGCTCGATGATAATGCTTATGGACTGTCACGTCGCCGCGTCACTTTATCGACCAGCGGTGTGGTGCCAATGATCGATCGTCTTGCGCAGGAATGCCCGGTGGCGTTGGCGGTATCATTACATGCATCGAATGATGCCTTACGAGATAGTTTGATCCCGCTGAACAAAAAATATCCTTTACGTGAATTGATGGCGGCATGCCAACGCTATCTGGAATTTGCACCGCGTGATTTCATCACATTCGAGTATTGCATGCTCGATAGCGTCAATGATAGTGATGCACATGCACGTGAGCTGGTGGCTCTGGTTCAGGAAGGGGATACGGCGATTTCATGCAAATTTAACCTGATTCCTTTCAATCCTTTTCCTGAGTCGGGCTTGAAGCGTTCACAGAACCCAAGAATTAAGGCTTTTGCGCAAATATTAATGGATGCCGGAATCGTGACCACGATACGCAAGACGCGTGGAGATGATATCGATGCAGCATGCGGGCAATTGGCAGGGGAAGTAAAAGACCGTACTCATGTGCAGGAACGCATGCAGAAAATGGCAGAGTATCAGCAAAAATTTGGTAAAGATTTTGGGCGTCTGGTGGAGATATCAGAGTGAGAGCTGCTGAGGATTTTTTATCAGCGAAAGTGTCCAAGCAAATTGCTAGCATCGTTTGTGACAGTTTAGGGCAATGGCGTAAAATTGCTGGGTTGCAGAATGCCTGTCATAGCACGATAAGTCCTGTGCTGGCCTGCGATCTACGCGCGATATATTATCAACGTGGAGAACTTGATGACTGATCAGCATGTGCCGGAGGAGCTCACTGAAATTGTCGCGATAGAACAGGAAGAGTCGCGGGTATTGCCTGGGGCTCAATTGGCAGCACAGCGAGAAGCATTTGGGTGGACGGTCGAGCAGATTGCTGAACATCTGAAACTTTCATCGCGACAAGTGCGAGCAATTGAGGCCGATGATTATGCCTCTTTGCCAGGCCGTGCAACTACACGCGGATTTATTCGATCGTATGCCAAGGTGCTTGGCATGGATAGCTCGGCAGTTCTGGCCGCTTTCCCGAACCAACAGACGGCACATGTTGAACCGATCACACCCGAAAGTAGATTATCGACTCCTTTTTCTGCCACGCCTATGCCTATGATTAACAAACGTCGTCGCAAGTTATTGCCACGTTGGTTTGTCTGGGGTGTGATGGCACTTGTGCTGGTTATCGCAGGGACTGTATTTTTCCGTCATGGTGAGCCGGAGAAAATTCCGCAACTGGCCTGGTTGAGTGCCAAATTGGGAGAGGTGACATCAAGTGAGTCATTATCAAACAATGAAGTTACAGCAGAAGCAGCACCTACAACACCAGCAACACCAGCAACACCAGCAACACCAGCAACACCAGCAACACCAGCAACACCAACGGAAGAGTCTGAAATTCATGAGCCTAGCAAGACCCCCCCTGCTGTAGAAAGCACTACTACCGAAGGTGTTTTAAACGCGCCTCCTTCTGTTGATGTAAATGGAGAGGTTGCTAATGGAACGGCTGCTGCAACGGTGCCAGCAGTGAATGCGGCAGGAGAGTTACCTGCACAGGCCAATACAGAAGAGTCTTCGGTTGTTGACCGCCAAAGTGATAGCACAGGCAAGGATGCATTACATTTGAATTTACGTCAGGACTCCTGGATAGAGCTTCGTCGAGGAGATAATACCGTGGTACTTTCTCGGATTCTAAAAGCAGGAACCAATGCATCATTTGATGTGATGTCGCCTGTTAAACTGATTATTGGTAATGCGACAGGTGTTGATGTTTTTCTGAGAGGGAAGTCGATCAACTTGCAACCTAATACGAATAGTAATGTAGCGCGACTTAATTTGAAGTAAAGCACATCATATGTCATCTTCATTGCCAACAACCGCTGTAGTGATTGCTACAGGCCCCATGTCTCGTCGTCAGAGTCGTTGTGCCTCTATCAGTTATGGTGATCGGCGAGTGATAGTCGGTGGAGGAGCGCCTGTGGTGGTGCAGTCAATGACGAATACGGATACGGCTGATGTGATTGGTACCGCGATTCAGATAAAAGATTTGGCGCGAGCTGGTTCCGAAATAGTCAGAATTACTGTGAATACGCCTGCAGCAGCTGCTGCTGTGCCAGCCATTCGTGAACAACTGGATCGGATGGATGTTGATGTACCATTGGTGGGTGATTTTCATTATAACGGGCACACTTTGTTAGCCGACTACCCAAATTGTGCCCAGGCGTTATCCAAGTATCGGATCAATCCCGGCAATGTTGGACAAGGTGCTAAGCGCGATACGCAATTCGCACAAATGATTGAAATGGCGTGTCGCTACGACAAACCGGTACGCATCGGTGTGAATTGGGGAAGCCTGGATCAAGTGCTGCTGGCACGGATCATGGATCAGAACGCGCAACGTAGCGAGCCATGGTCTGCACAGACTGTGATGTATGAAGCGCTGGTGAC
>JAATGO010000070.1 GCA_015654605.1 Betaproteobacteria bacterium | reverse complement strand
TTGTACAGCGATTGAATGCAGTAGATGTTACACGTGGCGGTCGTCTCCCATCACAAGTGGCCTATCGTGTTGCCATCTCGTTGCCACAGTTTGAGGCAGTACGCGGAGAGCAAGTGAAAATTTCTTTCAGCTGGAGTATTACGCGCTCAGACGATACGCGTGGTACAGCATGCAGTCGCAATATTTCTGTGCCGCTAAACAGTATGGGTATTGATGCGATGGTGCAAGGGATACAGCAGGCTGTCAATGAAGTGGTAGAGGCAATTAGCGTCAATATTCAAGAACTTGATGCGGCTACCGTGGTGACGTGTCGTTAATGTTTGGGCGATGATACAGGGATGGAGTACTGAGTCAATGTATGGTTGTGTATGAGAATGTTGATATAGAAGATGGCGGGAGTGATGTAGGGGAATAAAAAAAGCGGCGTAGGAAATATACGCCGCTTTTTTATGCATGCTTATGTATGTTCATGCATTTTTAAATGAGCGACGCGCTCCGCCATCTGTGGGAGTCCGAGCACCTGCGCCTTTGTAGCCACCACTATCCTTGCGTGGTCCTGATGATGGTTTCCCAGCGAAACTGCGTCCAGCAGAACCAGGGCGTGCACTATTACGGTTGTCGCCTGGACGCCAGTTGCCAGGTTTACGTGCAGGGCGCGCTGGAGCTGCAGATTTTTTCGGTTCAAAACCTTCGATAACATCGACAGGAATGGGTTGTTTCGTGAAACGTTCTATTCGTTTAACGTTGATGCCCTCTGTATGATTGACGAGCGATACAGCTACACCATTTCGGCCTGCACGACCTGTACGGCCGATACGGTGTACATAGTCTTCTGGAAATTTTGGTAGATCGTAATTGAAAACGTGTGTAATGCCAGGAACATCAATTCCTCGTGCTGCAACGTCTGTTGCTACCAATACTCGGATTTGTCCGCGACGTAGGCTATCTAGCGTGCGATTACGGGCACCTTGGTGCATATCACCATGTAATGCCGCAGCAGAAAAGCCGGCAATATTGAGGCGGTCTGCAATGGTATCGGCATCACGTTTGGTGGCAGTAAAGATAACAGCCTGATCCATGGAGACGTCTCGCAATAAATGATCAAGCAGGCGATTTTTGTGTGACATGTCATCGACAAAGTGGACGCGTTGCACAATGTTTTCATGCTTAGTGGCAGAACCGGCAATCTGGATGATTTGCGGGTTGTTCGTAATGCGCTTAGCCATGTTACCGACGACACCATCAAGTGTTGCCGAGAACAGCATCGTTTGTCGCGTTGCAGGTGTGGCACTAACGATTTTTTCGATATCGTCAATGAAACCCATGTCCAACATGCGATCTGCTTCGTCGAGGACTAAGATTTCCAACTCAGAGAAGTCGATTTTGCCGGAATTCATATGGTCAATCAGGCGTCCAGGAGTCGCCACCAGTATTTCTGGATTACGCGCGAGCAATTGCATTTGTTTTGGGTAAGGCATGCCCCCTAAAATTGATACTGCTTTCAGGCGACGCATATGTGCACAATATTTGTCTGTCGCCGTTGTCACCTGTAAAGCTAGTTCTCGCGTTGGCGTCAGAACGAGCATTTTGGGATGGGCAGCGCGAAACCGTGGGCGTTCACCCCGCGCACGGGTAGATTGATTTTCCTGATTGGGTGTTTTGCTGCCAGTAGATGGCGGCATGGACGCAAATTTGTGCAGTGACGGCAGCATGAAGGCCGCCGTTTTGCCAGAACCGGTTTGTGAGGAAACGAGGAGATCTTTACCCGCGATCGCAGCTGGAATCGCTTGTTCCTGCACTGTAGTTGGCTGTGTATAGCCAGCATCCGTGAGTGCTTTGATGATGGAAGGATGTAGTCCGAGTGTTTCAAAAGTCATGTTTTCTTTCGTGAAAGTAGGCGCTAGACACATGACAAGCCATTCCATGCTTGAGTCATGGGACGACATCTCAGTCTATATGACGAACGCAAAAAGCAACGCCAACCAACGAAATGACTATGAAAATACAAAGAAATTTCGGCACAAAAGCTTTGCGCCGGGATAGTACCTGATTCACGGTACTCAAGGCGGGAGGGCTTTTACTACATCCTGTCTAGGACAGATTAAGGCTTGCGAAGCTGTATAAGCTGTAGCTGTGCATAAGTATCACTGCATCAGCTAATTGTGCATGGTATTGCGATGCACAAGCCGGATGATACAGTAATTTTTCATTTTTAGCATTAAATGCATCATGTTAGTTATGAAATACATAAGAGCGCGGCACATATTTTTACAGCAATCTAGATAAAACTCAGAGCAACTGACAAAATGAATTGACCGCCAAATTAATTGCTTCTTGGAAAAAATAAAGGGGCATCGTGTGCCCTATTTCACCACGGGTACGCATGTAGCTAGGTTATAGTTCATCATTCTGTCATTTCACCATTCCGCCAGGCATACAGTACAAGTTACAAGTGGAATGGTGAAATAGGTCGAGTTCCCTACCTACTTTGTGGGGGCTCTGTCGCAGAAAGATTACTCAGATATCCCGCCAACGACGTGAGAGAAGCCGCCATCCACATAAGTGATATTACCAGTGATGCCATTGGCGAGGTCAGATAGCAGGAAGGCAGATGCATTTCCGACATCTTCTATCGTGACATTGCGCCGTAGGGGAGCATGGGCGGCTACAAACCCAAGAATTTTGCCAAAGCCCTTGATGCCGCTGGCGGCCAGTGTTTTGATTGGCCCGGCCGAGACGCCGTTGACACGAACGCCCTTGGGACCCAGAGATTCAGCCAGATAGCGAACGCTGGCCTCAAGGGAGGCTTTGGCGAGTCCCATAGTGTTGTAGTTAGGAACGACTCTTTCAGAGCCAAGGTATGTCAATGTTAATAATGCGGAATTTGGTCTCAGCAAAGGCAGGGCTGCTTTGGCCATTGCCGGGAAACTGTAGGCAGAGATATCGTGTGCGATCTTGAATCCTTCGCGCGATAGGCCATCTAGAAAATCGCCAGCGATGGCTTCTGCTGGTGCAAAACCAATCGCATGAACCAGTCCATCAAGATGCTCCCAGGATTTTCCAAGGTCGGTAAATAACGCGTTGATCTGCTCATCACTACCGACATCGCAGTCGAAAACCAGTTCACTATCAAATTCCTTGGCAAAATTGGTAATACGCTCTTTGAAGCGTTCTCCGACGTAGGTAAATGCCAGTTCCGCACCCTCACGCTTGCAAGCTTGAGCGATGCCATACGCGATCGAGCGGTTTGATAACAAACCAGTGATGAGGATCTTTTTTCCTTGTAGAAATGCCATAGAGACTCCGAATAAGTTGCATTGCCATGCATGTATTTTTTAATCTTGCAGTGATAACAAGCTTGGCAAAGCAATACTGCTGGTTAGATTATTTAGGTGCATCAAGCGATGAAGTACGGGAAAAGAGCCCATTGCATCACGCTTAATCAGATTGAGCGTGAACAAAGTTGCTGTGGGCTCAGTCATTTCACTTGCGAGATTGTAGGCGTTGCTGGCGGTGTGAGCAACTTTTGTGTAGATGATATTAAAAAAGCGCGACGATTCGGTACAATAACGCGTTGCAATAGGAGGGGCGTTGCTTGCAGGGGGGGCGACTGGCTGAGGGTATTTATTATATTTTAGTATATTAGGTGGATAGGATACATGCTAAAGATTTTGATCATGGTGGTTTCTTTATTTGGCATGTTGGCGCATGCAGAGACGACGTTGGCAGCATACGCCTTTTCTTTGTATGACTCTCCCAAATACCAGCCCGGTTTTACCCACTTTGATTACGTCAACCCTGACGCTCCCAAGCGAGGAACTTTATATCTAGCCAATCCGGATCGACGTACCAGTTTTGATAAGTTCAACCCCTTTTCGTTGAAAGGCGTTGCTGCAGCGGGGATCGCTCCTC
>JAATGO010000167.1 GCA_015654605.1 Betaproteobacteria bacterium | reverse complement strand
GATATTGCAGAAGAACCTTTTATCCATTACACAGCCAGTAGCATGCCTGGTTTACATGCCTTAACAACGTTAGTGTTTCAGGAGGCTGGTTTTATGCCCAAAGTTGCACAAGAGGCCGTACAAGTGCAAACAGTATTATTTTTAGTCGAAAGCGGCCTTGGTATCGCTTTGGTACCCTCTGCTGCACAGAAAAATGCATCGAAACAAATCGTGTTCCGAGAGTTAGCACGCCTACCAGCACAAGCATCCATTGGACTTGCGCTGGCCTATAACCCTGGATATGAAACAGCTACGGCACGTCGTTTCCGTGAATTAGCACAACATTCTTATGAAAAATGAGATAAATAATGATTATGGACTTTTATGATCATATCGATTTTACAATATGCTCACGTAGCCATTGATGTGCTGGATCACGATGAACCCGTTCATGCCACAGCATCAGTATTTCAAAGCCTGGAATATCGATAGGCGGCTCAACGACTCGCAATACGCTACTGTCACGCACCAGGCGAAAAGGCATCATAGCAACGAGATCTGTACTTGCTAAAACAGATGTCAAGAACAAGAAGTGCGGAACCGAAAATACCACGCGACGTGTCAAACCCAACTCTGAAAGTACTTGATCGGTAATGCCATGAAATCCACCACCATCTGGAGATACGGTCACATGGTCGAGCTGGCAAAATTGTGAAAGCGTTGGTCGTTTTCTTAAACGAGGATACTCTGCACGGCCCACTAATACGTATCGCTCCGTCAATATCGATCGACGGCGCAAACTATCCGGAGCATCACTGCTGACATGGAAGGCAAGATCTATCTCGCCCTGCTCCATTTGTTTCATGATACGTGATGAAGCGGTCTCAAGAACTGCTAGTCTGGTTTCTGGTGCCGCTAAGCGCAATCCTTTCAGAGCCGGCAGTAAAATCGCTGATTCGCTGTAATCAGATGCAGCAATGCGCCAAGTATGATGCTTCTTCGCCGGGTCAAAAGGACTAGTGGAGAAAACAGCCTGTCCTGAAAGGATGGGTAGATCGTGTCTATGCCTACGGCTTTGCTTATGGTGTAGGGGAACATTCTGACACGCGTTGGGGTGAGCGCTTTGGAGAAGGTAGCTTTGTAGGAAAGCGGGCAATGCTTATTGTCACCGCCGGTGGATGGGAATCACATTATAGCCCGCGCGGGATTAATGGCCCAATCGACGAACTCCTGTTCCCATCCAGCACGGTATTTTGTACTACCCAGGCTTCGATGTTCTACCGCCATTTGTCGTCTATCGCACAAGCCGAACTGACGAAGACAAATTTGCAAACATATGCGCTGCTCTCGGGCAGCGTCTTGATGATCTCTGGGCAATAGCGCCCATCCCATTTCGCCCACAAAATGCAGGAGACTATGACATCCCAGAACTCACACTACGACCCGATGTTGTTCCTGATCAGTATGGTTTTGGTGCGCACATCGCACGTTAGCAAGTCGTTCGGGTACTGACAATCAACACAAATCCATCACACAAACAATGTCAGTTCCCAACGATAATGACTTCACGATTTGTCTTCATCCTCTATGCCACCAGTAACAAGAATTTTTTTCAGTCTCTGTTTTTCTGCTTGTCGTAGCGTTGATACGTTCTTTTGGTGAGGCCCGGCAACACGCTGCTTAGCCGCAAGAGCAACTGGATTACGTGGCTTGATCTGAGGTAGATCACTGCCACGAAAAACCAGTTTCTGCCGCGTTTGCAGGGACTTCTTTGCCATAGCGTGACGGTTATAAAATGTACCGCGAAAGATCTTCGTTCACTGACAATTCATTAAGCCGTTCATTGACATAAGCTGCATCAATTGCCAGTGACTGTACACCATCTTCACCTGCAGAAAACGAGATCTCTTCCAACAATTTTTCCATCACCGTGTACAAACGACGGGCACCAATGTTTTCCGTTTTCTCATTCACTGCAAAAGCGATTTCAGCAAGGCGCGCAATACCACTTTTCTCAAATGTCAACGTAACACCTTCTGCTCCGAGCAATGCCTCATACTGTCTAGTCAAGCATGCATCTGTCCCTGTCAAAATCCGTTCAAAATCAGCAATCGACAATGAATCCAGTTCAACCCGAATTGGAAAACGTCCTTGCAACTCGGGAATCAGGTCAGATGGTTTCGCCAAATGAAATGCCCCTGATGCAATAAACAAAATATGGTCAGTCCTGATCATGCCATATTTGGTATTGACAGTTGTCCCTTCTACTAAAGGTAATAAATCACGTTGCACACCAGCACGTGAGACTTCACCGCCAGATTGCGAACGTGTGGCAATCTTATCAATCTCGTCCAAAAAGACAATGCCATTCTGCTCAACATTACTGATCGCGAGCTGTCTGAGCTCTTCTTCATTGATCAATTTGGCTGCCTCTTCTTCGGTCAGCAGCTTCATGGCTTCCTTGATCTTGATCTCACGCTTCTTCTTACGTGTATTGTTTATTCCAGAAAACATGGATTTGATTTGCTCTGTCATCTCTTCCATACCTGGTGGTGCCATGATTTCCATCTGTGCGCCCACATCAGCAACTTCGATTTCAATT
>JAATGO010000334.1 GCA_015654605.1 Betaproteobacteria bacterium | reverse complement strand
TGCGATCTGATAAAACAATTGCACTTCTTCTAGACTAAAACTGGTGGCTAAGCGCAAAATATCTTCTCGTTGCGGCAAATCCTCGGCCAGTGCCGTCGGTACGGTTTGTGCCAGTGCAATCTGGTGCAACAAACTACCTATATCCTGCAGTGCCGCATTGTAGGAAAGACTACGCGAAGCCATTTCATCCGCAACTTGTAGCAAACCGGCACCATCATGGTTCGCTAGAGCATCTAATATCCGAATCAGATAGGATTGATCAAGTGTTCCCAACATGCCTTGCACGGCTTCTAATGTGACTTTACCAGCAGCGTAGGCAATTGCCTGGTCTGTCAAAGACAATGCATCGCGCATAGAGCCATGTGCACCTTGCGCCAGTAAACGTAGGGCTGGTGCTTCAAACTCTATCTTTTCCTGCCCCAAAATATTATCCAAATGACTAATAATGTGGCCTGGAGGCATCTGCTTCAAATTGAATTGCAAGCAACGTGACAATACGGTCACGGGAATTTTTTGCGGGTCTGTGGTCGCGAGAATAAATTTGACATGCTCTGGCGGCTCTTCAAGAGTCTTGAGCATGGAATTGAACGCGTGATTGGTGAGCATATGCACTTCATCAATCATATAAACCTTGAAACGTGCATTGGAAGGAGCATAGACTGCCTGCTCCAGCAATTGTGCCATTTCATCGACACCACGATTCGATGCCGCATCCATTTCTATATAGTCAACAAATCGCACGGCATCAATGGCCACACAGGCCTCGCATACACCACAAGGCTCTGCTGTAATACCCCCATTGCCATCTTTTCCCTGGCAATTAAGCGATTTGGCAAGAATTCTTGATAGCGTAGTTTTCCCCACGCCACGCGTGCCGGTAAATAAATAAGCATGATGCAGCCTCTGCTGCTCTAATGCATGCGTCAATGCTCGTACAACGTGCTCTTGCCCAACCAGGGTGTCAAAACTACGAGGACGATATTTACGTGCGAGAACTTGGTAAGACATAAGTTAAGTGGATTGACCTGCTGTTTAGTTCAAAGGGCATTTTATGCTATTTTCTACCACATCAGCATAATTGACCCATGTTAGGCTCCTATTTACGACACCAGCTAACCATTATATTCGACCACAACGTTCACCACAGCATCAATAGCCATACAACTTACTATTGGCAATTCACTGCCAATGTCCACAATGCAGCATTTAATCCACCAGCACTGCTGCAAACAGGAAGAATACCCTCCCTCAAACAACATCCCCGGACAGGTATCCTTCCAGCCACTACGATCCAACTACCTCTGCGCTACTACTTTTTGGAAGGTATTTTTTTTTGCGGAGGTACAGCTGCACCATCCTTCGCAACTCCTTTGACTCTTAGGCCTCCGGTAGATAATTTAACAGCACTTTTATCACCAATTCCTTTAACTCGTTTTTGGAAATCAGCCCATCCTTTAAATTCACCGCCTTTTTTGCGCTCATCAAGAATACGTTGCGACATGGCTGGCCCAACACCTTTAATGCCATCAAGGGCAGCCTTGTCCGCAGTATTGACATCAACTTGTGCAAACGCAATATTTACTACAGCCACACATGCCAACAGCATCAATAACCATTTTTTTAACATACATTTCCTTTCTCATTGATCATAAAAAAATACGCCTGATCGCAATACCGCCTGTAAACATCATGCAATACAGGACAACGTGCGACGGCAGGTTTGATGCCAAAAAGAAATAAAAGTTAATAAAATAATTACTGAATGATTGTCAAAAATAGCACGATACCACTCCCGCTCTTTGACGAGCAGCAGGTCTGCAAAATACATATGAAACCCATCGCTAGGGGATGTTTCATTGGAGGCTGACGATTGGGATCATCTTTGTAATTTCCCTCTGTGCTTTTCTTTTTCTATCAGAAAATGGATACTGCTCCAGAAAAACACCTGAATACTTACAAGGACAGCTCTTCCCGTGTGACAGTAGCAGTTCCCAACTTGCCCACCACAATACCTCCTGCCCGATTAGCAATATCGACCGCCTGCTCTAACGGCATACCAACGCCCATCATTACCGCTAACGTTGCAATCACCGTATCTCCAGCGCCAGAAACATCGAACACTTCTCTTGCCATTGCTGGAAAATGAAGTTGCTGCTGCTCCAGAAACAATGTCATACCTTCTTCTGAGCGTGTTAATAATAGGGCGCTCAAGCCCAAGGATTGACGCAATTGTTGCGCCTTCTCCGTCAATTCCTGCTCCGTTTTCCAGCGTCCAACAATGCGTATTAATTCCGACTTGTTGGGGGTCAATATCGTAGCCCCTTGATAGGGAGAAAAGTCATCTCCTTTTGGATCCACTAAAATTTTCTTACCTAATTTTTTGGCAATCGCAATCATATGAGCGACATCAACCAGGCTGCCCTTGGCGTAATCCGAAAGAACAATCACATCATAATCATTGACCAGAGTCGTAAACTGCGTCAGCTTGTCCCGCAAAACTGCATCCGTAGGAGCATCTTCAAAATCAACTCGCACCAATTGCTGTTGCCGGCCTATCACGCGTAATTTAATAATAGTTGAAATCGCCGGATCACGGTTTAGGTAACTATGAACGCCAAAGTCTGAGAGCATACCCTCAATCACATTGCCCGCCTCGTCTTTTCCCACGACACCCAATAATCCCGTGCTGGCACCCAGCAT
>JAATGO010000128.1 GCA_015654605.1 Betaproteobacteria bacterium | reverse complement strand
TGTTAATGAATGAGATCGGTGAAATTGGTCTTGACCATCAATTATTGGAACACATTGATCAAGAAATAGTATTGCTGAAAAGTGGCTGCATTTGTTGCAGCATTCGTGATGATCTGCGCCAAGCACTGATACATCTCAACGACCAACGCCAAAGTGGCACATTACCGCCATTCAACCGTATTGTTATTGAAACCACCGGCCTGGCCGATCCCATGCCGATACTCAATACCATCATGACAGACCCGATCTTGAAACATCACCTGCGACTCGGGAATGTCATCACAACAGTGGATGCCGTCAATGGCATGCGACAACTCCAACAGCATGTACAATCTTGTCGTCAGGTAGCTGTCGCTGATCGCTTGATCATCACCAAAGCAGATCTGACCTCTGCCACACAAATGTCCTTGTTAGAAGGTGCTCTGACACATATCAACTCTTCGGCGACCATGCATATATCTCATCATGGCATCGACGATACGGAATTACTACTCGACCAGGATTTAGAACGAGGGAACGATCTCCGAAGTATTCAGCATTGGCGACCAACATCTGCCAGTACCACACGGCCCTTTTTTGAATCACATCAACCGCAGTCTGCCTCCATTTTAGAAAACTCCCATACCGATATCGGTACTTACTCTTTTTATCTGGAACAACCACTAAGCTGGGTAGCTTTTGGCGTCTGGTTGAGCATGTTGCTACATAGCCATGGGAATCATATCCTGCGCGTCAAAGGTATCTTGAACATACAAAAGTCAACATTACCCGTTGTCGTGCATGGTATCCAGCATCTCATTCATGCACCTACGCACATGCGCGCATGGCCGGATGATGACCGGCGCTCGCGCCTGGTATTGATTGGCACACTACCGCCGATGCAACATATTCAAGACTCACTCAAGGCATTCGGTATCGGGTTCTGAAGAACACATTGTTATCTATCATTGATTATTAGTTGCACCCGCCAAATACATTTGGTCAATCAGGTCTAGTGGCATGCTCCAATGCTGTTAGCCATATCATTGCTTCATTGCGTGTTGTACCACACATATCACGGGATGGCTGTAGGCCTGCGCAACAGATTGGCCTCTCAGATAAGCCAAAAATGCGGCATCGGTCATCCTGCGTTAACTGTTCACAATGTACCCCCGCAGGTTTACCTCCTGGCATCCCTGGAATCGGACTCGATATTGACGGAGCAATGCAGCACGCTCCACAATTTTCACGACAATTCATATCTCACTTTTTATGATGCTGACAATCATGTACATGGCAGTGCAAGAACATAATTCCGGATTCTACGCTCTCATGACAGGACAACGTATCATTTGGACGCAATCTACTGCCATTGAGAATGAATGCGATCGAATGAAAACGCGTTGATTTGGCGATAACATCTAAATTCATCAATAACAAGCCCTAGCCCTGGCATATTTGATAAAATGTGCACTTTACGTCCTGTTGAGTTAACACATGAACACCGAACAAGCTCGTTTCAATATGATCGAACAGCAAATCCGCCCTTGGAATGTGCTGGATCTGGATGTACTGGAACTATTGACTATTGTGAAACGCGAGGAATTTGTCCCGCCGGCTTACCGTAATCTGGCTTTTTTCGATACCGAAATACCTTTGCCTGGTGGCGAATGCATGCTCCCTCCCAAAGTGGAAGCACGCATATTGCAAGAGGCAAATGTCAAAAAACATGAGCATGTACTCGAAATCGGCGCTGGCTCTGGCTATATGGCAGCACTTCTAGCGCATAAGGCGCGCTATGTCACCACCATTGAGATCGATCCTGAACTGAAAGCGATGGCAGCGAAAAATTTGTTGTCATATGGCATTGCCAACGTGGAAGTCGCCTTGGGTAACGGTGCACAGGGCTGGAAAAATGACGCGGGATATGATGTGATTGCCATTTCTGGCTCCTTACCATTCCTGCCAGATGCCTTTCTACAACAAATCAAGGTCGGCGGCCGTATCCTTGCCATTATCGGTGAAGCGCCGGTCATGTCGCTACAGGTCATTACACACACATCAAACCAGGCATTTAATACAACCAAGATATTTGAATTAATGGCTCCACCACTGCACGCCATCAGCCAACCGTCTCATTTTGTTTTCTGAACCTGCATGAAACATCTCACTGCTCCAGAACTGGCTAACTGGCTCGAAGACCCACAACGTCCAGCTCCTGTGTTGCTAGATGTCCGGGAGCCCTGGGAATACGATATTTGTCGCATTGATGGTTCTATGCTGGTTCCCATGAATACCGTGCCCAGCCATCTCGAAGAGTTGGGCAAAAACCAACCAATTGTATGCCTTTGCCATCATGGAGCGCGCAGTTTACAAGTGGCAGCATTTCTTGAGCAGGAAGGCTTTACTGACATAAGCAACCTGACCGGTGGCATTCACGCCTGGTCACAACAGGTTGACCAGGCGATGGCCACCTACTAAGCGATTTATTAAATTATTTATTAACGCTTGTTATATCCTCTTTGTCCCCGGATTGCCGCGCCGCCTCATCAGAAGGGCGCTGCAAACAAGGCGCATTGAGAGCATAAACACAGGCCCCCAATAACTTCTCGGCCTCAATGGCGAGATTAAAGTCGCCTGGTTTAAACAGCCAATCGCTTAACAGGCCAGACATGACTGCATGCACAAATAGACTACCCAGTTTTGTATCGAGCGTCTCTGGGAGTTGCTTACTAGCAATAGCATTAATCAATATCTGCCCAAGTTTTGCCATTCCTTCATCATGACATTCACGCTGCCGTATAAGGATCGGGTCATCTTCCTCAACAAACTCACATTTATTGAGAATAATGTCAAAGACTCGGCGACTTTGTGGGTCTGTAGCAACCTGCTTCAATACAAATACACAACCGTCAAGAAATTGTCCCATGTGATCGACTGTGCGCTGATCCGCATTCTCTTCCATCATCACTTCCATTGGCAATCGCACGCGTTCACACATTGCATCGAACAACTCGCCCTTGTTCTTGAAATGCCAATAAATGGCTCCCCGCGTTACCTCTGCTTCTTTGGCAATATCCGCTAATGACGTGCAAGACACGCCGTGCGCATGAAATATCCGCTCTGCCGCATCCAAAATGCGAGAACGTGTTTCCAAAGCTTCTTCTTTAGTAGATCTTGCCATAAATTATCATTTCTATTTTTGTAACGCGGCACCAGAACTACCAGAATGTGATCGGATAGACACACGCGAATACATACGATACAAAAATCGAATATAGTTCTAAAAATATATTAGATAAATGCTATGAGTTAAATTCCCAAAATACATACATTCTTGAATGTATGTATAATAGCACTTCATTCAATTTATGTCGCGTAACTGATTGGTCTATTCTAGGAAAGAATTCTGTAAGCCGATATTCTGTAATGTGGCATTATTACGATTTCTTGGACTTTCTAGATAAAACGATCCGAAAGTGTCATTATTATATCCCCCAAAAGGCAATAATGATGGCACGTCCTACCGTTTCAAGCCTATACAATCAGCTTCATTGTTACTGTCATATAAATTATTTTTGCAATGCAGCATTATTAGCGTTACCTTAATAACTTTTCTGTTTCTAGAATCACATGCTGCCGAGTGCGGCCTCAACTTTACTTATGTGCGAGATTATTTATGAGCTCAGTTAGTCGTTTCACGCGTCTTACCCTGACTATCGCGATTCTGGCAGCATTTGCCGGTTGCGGCAAAAAACCCAATGCCCAAGCAGGTGGACCACCCCCAGCAGAAGTCGGCATTGTCACTATTACTCCTGAGCGTATCTCGGTCAGCAATGAATTACCAGGTCGTGTAGAGGCAACACGCATTGCCCAGGTACGTGCTCGTGTAGCGGGGATCATTCTAAAACGTAATTTCCGTGAAGGCAGCGATGTCAAAGCAGGAGAAGTTTTGTTTCATATTGATCCCGCCCCATTCAAGGCTGCTTATGACAGCGCACAGGCTTCTTTAGAAAGAGCGCAAGCTAATCTAACCCAGGCCTCTTTGAAAGCGCAGCGTTACAAACCCCTCGTTGCTGCAAACGCTGTCAGTAAGCAAGAATTTGACGATGCCATTGCAGCAGAAAAACAGGCCAAAGCAGATGTGGCCGCAGCATTGGCATCTCGCCAAACCGCCAGCCTTAATCTTGGTTATGCTACAGTGACCTCGCCAATTTCCGGACGCATCGGACGTGCATTGGTTACAGAAGGCGCATTGGTTGGTCAAGGTGACGCAACGTTATTGGCGACAGTACAACAACTTGATCCCATCTACGTCAATTTATCTCAATCCAGTACCGACCTGCTGAAATTGCGGCAAGCAATGGCTGCTGGCCAACTGCAAAACGTTGGAGATAGCCAGGCCAAGGTCACACTGATCACCGACGATGGACATCCTTATCCACAATCAGGAAAATTGCTGTTTTCCGACATCAGTGTCGACGAAACAACGGGTAGCGTGAGTATTCGTGCCGAGTTTCCCAACCCTAATCGCACCCTGTTACCCGGTATGTATGTTCGTGCGGAACTTGAACAAGCCGTCGACAACAAAGCCATTATGGTGCCACAGCAAGCTGTCATGCGTGATGCCGGAGGATCATCAGTACTCGTTGTAGGAGCCGACAATAAGGTCGCCGTACAACCTGTTCAGACTGGTGCCGCCAAAGACAATAACTGGATTATTACTGATGGATTAAAGGCAGGAGATCGCGTGATCGCCGAAGGACTGCAAAAGACCAAACCAGGAGCCACGGTCAAACCTGTGCCATGGGTCTCGCCCAGTACACCGAAAACAGCAACAGCACCGGCAACCAAGCCGGCCGCTGCCAACAAAGCTAACTAAGAGGCTGTCAGATGGGAAAGTTTTTTATTGATCGCCCCGTTTTTGCATGGGTACTCGCCATATTTATTTTGCTCGCGGGAGGCTTGGCAATTGTCAATCTCCCTGTGTCACAATATCCAACTATCGCACCACCTACCATCGTGGTCACTGCCACCTATCCAGGAGCCACGGCACAAACACTGGATGACAGCGTTACCAGTCTGATCGAGCAAGAAATGAATGGGGCTGATGGCTTGCAGTACATGGAGTCGCAAAGCCAGGCCAACGGCCAGGTGCAAATCACCATCACGTTTCTCCCCGACACTAATCCAGATCTAGCCGCAGTGGATGTACAAAACCGCTTGAAACGGGTAGAGGCACGTCTGCCAGCGGCAGTAGCGCAACAAGGGGTACAAGTTACCAAATCGCGTAACAACTTCCTATTATTTATCGGCTTATCCTCAACAGATGGAAAATCTGACCCGATAGCGCTGGGCGATTACTTGTCACGTAACGTTCTCAATGAAATACGTCGTACCCCTGGTGTTGGTCAAGCGCAGTTGTTTGGTACAGAACGCGCCATGCGTATCTGGATCGATCCAGCCAAGCTGGTTGGTCTTAACATGACGCCAGCCGATGTATCATCGGCTATCGCTGCCCAAAATGCATTGGTCGCGGGAGGCACGTTAGGGGATTTACCTAGCCCCTCCTCGCAACAACTTGCCGCCACAGTCGTGGTAACTGGTCAGTTGACCAGTCCCGAGCAGTTCGGCAATATCATTCTGCGTGCCAACCAGGATGGTTCATCGGTACGCTTACGTGACGTTGCTCGCATTGAAGTCGGAGGACAAAGCTACTTGACATCTGGCCGGCTTGACGGACATCCGACAGCCTTCATTGGTGTTCAATTGTCTCCAACTGCCAATGCACTGGGTACCGCCACTGCTGTGCGTGAAAAGATGGAAGAGCTTTCCAAATATTTCCCGGCCGGCATTTCCTATACAATTCCTTACGATACCTCCAAGTTCGTTAAGATATCCATTGAGGAAGTTGTTAAGACACTCATTGAAGCCATCGTACTCGTGTTTCTAGTCATGTATCTATTCCTTCAGAATATCCGATACACATTGATTCCTACTGTAGTGGTGCCAGTGGCCTTAATGGGAACATTTGCTGCCTTACTGGCATTTGGTTTTTCGATCAACGTTTTAACCATGTTCGGTATGGTGCTGGCCATCGGTATTCTGGTCGATGATGCCATTGTAGTTGTCGAAAATGTCGAGCGCATCATGAGTGAAGAAGGCTTATCTCCTCGCGATGCTACACGCAAAGCTATGGGACAAATCACCGGAGCATTGATCGGTATCACTCTGGTTCTCATCGCGGTGTTTATCCCAATGGCGTTCTTTGGTGGTGCCGTCGGAGCAATTTATCGCCAATTCTCGCTATCCATGGTTGCGTCCATGATATTTTCAGTGCTGATGGCATTTACACTCACGCCAGCACTGTGCGCCACCATATTAAAACCTGTAGAAGCTGGGCATCATCACGAAAAGAAAGGTTTCTTTGGATGGTTTAACCGTCGCTTTAATACGGCGGCTACTGGCTACCAAGGCGTTGTCTCAAAGCTACTAACAAAGACCGGCCGTTACATGATCATCTACGTGCTCATTGGTATTTGCGTCGCACTACTGTATATACGCCTGCCTTCATCGTTCTTGCCAAGCGAAGATCAGGGCTATATTGTCACCAATATTCAATTGCCTCCTGGTGCTAGCAGTGCCCGAACACTGGAAGTGATCAAAACAGTAGAAAACTACTTCCTAAAAAACCCTGCTATCGAACACACTGTGGGTATATCTGGCTTCAGCTTCTCTGGTAACGGCCAAAATGCAGGCCTGGTATTTACACCATTGATAGACTGGAGTAAACGCAGCGCTAATGAGTCAGCTGATGCCATTGCAGGCACAGCGATGGGAGTATTTTCGAAAATCAAGGACGCTATTGTCTTCCCGCTTAACCCACCGCCTATTCCAGAGCTAGGAAATGCAACCGGCTTCGTGTTCCGCCTTCAAGATCGCGCTGGTCTGGGGCATACAGCATTGGTCAATGCTCGTAATCAACTGTTGGGTATGGCAGCACAAAGCCCAGTACTGGCAGGTGTACGTCCAGAAGGACTAGAAGATGCTCCGCAGTTGCAGCTTGATATAGACCGAGATAAAGCCAATGCCTTGGGTCTCACATTTGCTGACATTAACAGCGTACTGTCAACAGCGCTAGGTTCTGCATACATCAATGACTTCCCTAATCAGGGACGTCAACAACGTGTAATTGTGCAGGCAGATGTATCACGCCGTCTACAACCGGAAGATCTGGAGCAACTGTATGCCCGTAACAGCAATGGCACCATGGTACCGTTCTCAGCCTTCACTTCCTCCAAATGGATCACAGGTCCTGTGCAGTTGATTCGTTACAACGGCTATCCTGCAATGAAAATTGCTGGGGGTGCCGCGCCAGGACGGAGTACCGGTGAAGCGATGGATGAAATGGAGAAGTTGGCCGCAAAATTACCCGCTGGTTTCGGATTCGAGTGGACGGGTCAGTCTCTGGAAGAAAAAACCTCCGGTTCACAGGCTCCTATGCTCTAT
>JAATGO010000104.1 GCA_015654605.1 Betaproteobacteria bacterium | reverse complement strand
CTTTGAGCAATGCAAGGCGCTTTCAGTCATTGTTGCTGTATGTATCATTATTGTTATCCTTCGTACCTTCCTGGGTGGTTGCTGATGAACACCAGGCCATGGAGGCGGTTAGGTTGCAGTTGCCAGCTGTCCAGGCGGCACCGCGGATTGACCATCTCTATGTAGCTATGACATTCATTTGTCTGATGATATTGATCGTTGTGTTTGGCATGATGTTTTATGTCATTCTCAAGCATAGAAAGACATCAAAAGACCAATCAGCACCGTTCCACGAAAGCATCGGTGCTGAAATGGTATGGGTGGTAATACCATTTCTTATTGCTCTTGGTATGTTATTGCCCGCCGTGAAAGCCATTTTTGTGAGCAAAGATATTCCTACTGTGGATTCAGGCAACAAGGTCACGCAGACACAATGGAATGTTACGCTCCTAACCCGCTGCGTTGTGGCCAAGACAAAAAACATAGGATAGTCATTATGTTGTTTCAACTCGCCGTGATGGGAGTGTTAGTAGCGCTAATACCGCTGACCCTGGTCTGGGTTTCAGATGACGCTAATAAATATCGCAAATTGGTGTGGGTGACGCTGTTTCTCACGTTCGATCTGATTATGTTTGGCGCCTTTACGCGCCTGACAGATTCTGGTTTAGGCTGTCCTGACTGGCCAGGTTGTTACGGTCACTCCAATCCTGTACAGGTACATGAGAAAATTAGCGCTGCGCAGGAAGCCATGCCAACGGGTCCCGTGACGGTTGCCAAAGCATGGATTGAAATGATTCATCGTTATGTGGCAATGGCGGTAGGTGTACTGATTGTGACAGCGATGATCATCGCATGGTACCGATGGCTTCGATCCAGGCGACGCGATACCCAGTTTGCACCGGGGATACCCAGCGTACTGTTTCTTTTTGTGTGTTTGCAGGGAGCTTTTGGCGCCTGGACAGTGACGATGCGGCTACAGCCTGTGATTGTCACGATGCATTTATTGCTAGGCTTGTGTTTACTGGGCATATTGGCATGGTCAGGGGCGCGCCAGAATATGCACAGGACGACGACCTCTACCACACGAATACTCGTATTACCAGCAACAGTGGGATTGATCTTGCTGGTGATACAACTTGCGCTGGGAGGTTGGGTCAGTACCAATTATGCGGCATTGGCATGTTCTGACTTTCCACTGTGCCAAGGGGAATGGATACCACACATGGATTTTGCCAATGGCTTCACATTATGGCGACATTTGGGGAGAACTGCCGGGGGAGATTTTCTGCCATTCCCCGCATTAACGGCAATTCATTGGGTGCATCGTTCTTTTGCTTTTGTCGTGGCAGCATATATTGTCTGGTTAAGTTACAAGGCCTGGAACATTTCTGGGTTGCAGAAAACGGGGCGCTGGTTACTGATTGTCCTGGCGGCGCAGTTATGCACTGGATTGGCGACCATTTATTTGAGTTGGCCGTTAGCCATTGCCGTACTCCATAATGGTGGGGCGGCCTTACTTGTTCTTTTACTGGTCATGTTAAACTATCAGACTCGGTATGCTTCGGTAGCGGTAGCGTCGTAATGCGGCTTTTCTCATACTCTTCGCACAAAGAAACATACGTCTCGCGCGCAAGCATATGCTGACAGATTGATATGACAACATTAACAGTACAACAAAATCGACTTTCCCAGTATTGGGCGCTGACCAAGCCGCGTGTGACGCAACTGGCTGTTTTTTGCGCCGTTATTGGCATGTTGTTGGCAACACCAGAGGTTCCTGACTGGCATCGGCTCTTTTTTGCTACCTTAGGTATCTGGTTGCTAGCGGGGTCTGCATTTGCGATTAATTGCCTGGTAGAGCGCGAGATTGATTCCCGCATGACACGCACGTCGCGTAGGCCCATGGCACGTGGTGAAATTACCGTTACGCAGACACTCGTGTTTTCTGGTGTGATAGGTGGACTGGGTATGTGGGTGCTATACCATCTGGTCAATCCTTTGACGATGTGGTTAACCTTCGCTACCTTTGTCGGATACGCCGTGATTTACACTATCATCCTGAAACCGACGACGCCACAAAATATCGTAATCGGTGGTTTGTCCGGTGCGATGCCGCCTGCATTGGGATGGGCCGCGGTTGCCAACGACGTTCCCATGCAGGCATGGCTATTGGTGTTGATCATTTTTCTTTGGACACCACCGCATTTTTGGGCATTGGCATTGTATCGGCGTGATGATTACGTCAAATCAGGATTGCCGATGTTGCCGATTACCCATGGCATGAAAGTTACGCAGCTGCACATCTTGTTGTATACCATTGCACTGCTTGCGATTACCTTGTTACCTTTTGCGGTAGGGATGAGCGGGCTGATCTATTTGGTCAGTGCTATTATTCTCGGCGCCATTTTCTTCTGGTATGTATGGCAAATATATCGGCATTACACTGATCAGATAGCGCGTCGTACCTTTGCGTATTCGATTATTTATCTATCATTGCTGTTTGCCGCATTATTGGTAGATCATTATTTGTTATTCCGAGGTTTTTGGTGAAACATTTCTTTTCTACTATTTGCCTGGCAGCATTGGCATTCTTGATGGTAGCCTGTAATAAGGAAGCTGCCAGTGAGAAATTTATCAATGCCGATATTAGCGGATTGGGTTATGCTCAGGACTTTGCACTGACTGATCATCATGGTAAGCCAAGTAAACTGGCTGATTTTAAAGGCAAGGCTGTGGTCATGTTCTTTGGCTATACCCAGTGCCCGGATGTATGCCCTACCACCATGGTGGAAATGTCAGAGGTGATGAAACAGCTCGGACCATTGGCAGATAAAGTGCAGGTATTATTCGTCACCATTGACCCGGCCCGTGATACGCAGGCATTACTGGCGCAATATGTGCCAGGTTTTGATTCTCGTTTTATTGGGCTGTATGGCAATGAGGAAGAAACAGAAAAGGTTGCCAAGGAGTTCAAAGTATTTTTCCAAAAAGTGCCAGGTAAGACAGAAGGCAGTTATACGATGGATCACACCGCTGGTAGTTACGTGTTTGACCCACAGGGACATATCCGCTTGTTTGTACGGCATGATCAAGGGCCAGAACCCATTGTCCATGACTTGAAGCTTTTGTTGTCAGGCACTCCTGCGTAGCAGTGTTGACATTCCCTTCCTTGAGAATAGGAAGGGAGTGATATCAAATCAATGTGCTGATCTGCTCAAGCTCAAGTATTGTCACCTGCTACTACTTTACTATGCATGCCTAATTTCTCCAGCAATGCATGATCGTGCATGATGTCGGCATTATCTGTCGTCAACAATTTATCCCCATAGAAAATCGAATTGGCGCCGGCCATAAAGCAGAGTACCTGAATAGCTTCTGGCATTTTGCTTCTGCCTGCTGAGAGTCGAACCCTGGCTTTGGGCATGGTAATACGTGCTACAGCAATCGTACGCACGAATTCCAACAGATCAAGGGCTTCTGTACCATACAGCGGGGTACCTTCAACCTGTACCAGATTGTTGACAGGGACTGATTCAGGATAAGGCGTCATGTTAGCCAGTTGTGCCACTAGGCCAGCGCGCTGGAGTCTGGATTCTCCCATACCGACGATACCACCGCAGCATACTTTGACACCGACGTCGCGTACATGTTCGATGGTATCAAGTCGATTTTGATAGTCGCGAGTGGAGATAATATTTCCATAGAGTTCAGGAGCAGTGTCAAGATTATGGTTGTAGTAATCTAGACCCGCCTGTTGCAGACGTTCTGCTTGATGCTTATTCAACATACCCAGTGTGGCACAAGTTTCCAGCCCGAGGGCCTTGACCTCACGTACCATGTCTTCAACATATTCCAGATCACGATCTTTGGGTTCGCGCCAGGCAGCTCCCATACAAAAGCGAGTAGCGCCATTGGCTTTGGCTTTGCGGGCAACGTCAAGCACGGTTTCCAGCGGTAATATCTTTTGTGCGACAACCCCAGTGTCATAGCGCGCGGCTTGTGGACAGTAGCCGCAGTCTTCCGGACAGCCGCCTGTCTTGATGGAAAGTAAAGTCGCCAGTTCTACTTCTAATGGGTCAAAATTTTCTCGATGAACTTGTTGTGCCCGAAATATCAAATCATTAAACGGCATATTGAATAATTGTACGACTTGCTCAAGTGGCCAGACAGCCTCGGGAGCTAGACTGATGATTTGTTCTGGCTTATGGAAATGAATAGAAATTTCAGACATGGCCGGGTTCCTTTGAATAAGGGGAATGAGCGATAAGGGAAGTGGCAGGTGCGCAAGGCCAGCCAGGCAAAAGGGATACCTGCAAGTGGCGGGCTGTTGCGGCAACTGTCGCATGATACGAAAGTGAATCGACGATTTGTGATGGTACGTGACCGATTAACGGTGCATGAATACGCGCTGCAAGAGTATCAATCGTTTGTTGACGGTTGAGTAAATGAGGGTCAATATCGTTGGCGATCCACCCTGCCAACGATAACCCACGTGCTGTAATAGCTTGAGCGCTGAGCAGTGCATGGTTGATGCAGCCCAGTCGCATACCAACCACTAGAATCACGGGTAAACCAAGCGCCTGTGCCAGATCGGCAGTATCTTCGTACTGATTTAACGGTACTTGAAAACCTCCCGTTCCCTCGACGATGATCACATCAGCGAGAGTCTCTATTTGTCGGTAGCAGTTGATGATATGGGACAGAGAAATTGTCTTGCCTTCTGCAGCAGCAGCGATATGTGGTGCCGTCGGTTGTTGTAGTAGATAAGGGGTGATGAGTTCGGGAGGAAGCTGCACGCTGGCTTGTGCTATTAACGCATTGGCATCTTCGCTTTGCCACTGATCGTGAAATGGTATCGCTCCCGCAGCAATGGGTTTCATGCCAGCACTACGTATACCGCTGTGCGTTAGTACGTGCAAAAGAGTTGCCGCAATCAGCGTTTTCCCAACACCCGTGTCGGTACCAGCGACAAAATAGGCGCAATGTGGATTATGCATGTTACATGATCATATCAAAGACAGCTGTGGTACGTTCTCCCAATATCTGGCACTGCTCTTCATCCAGAATATAGGGAGGCATGATATAGACAGTGCGTCCAATCGGGCGCAACAACAAGCCCTGTTGCAGGGCTGCTGTATAAAAACGTTGCGAAAAACTGTTGGCCGCAGCGCTATCTTCAATAATGGCATCAAATGCCCAGATCATGCCGCGCTGCCGGAAATGGCGAATGTGCGGGTGCTCTTTCAACTTTTGCAAAGCCGTGGTGATGTTGTTCGCACGTTGGCGATTGGATTGGAGAACATTGTCTTGCTCAAAAATATCGAGTGTTGCGAGAGCTGCACGACAGGCCAAAGGATTACCCGAGTAGGAATGGGAATGCAGAAAACCTCGCTTGACATCACTATCGTAAAAGGCATCATAGATGGTATCTGTACTCATCACCAGTGCCAAGGGGAGATAGCCACCACTAATCCCTTTTGACAGGCACAGCATATCCGGCCAGACAGGTTTGCCATCAATAGTGTGGGAAGTACCTTGCTCAGCTGCAAAGAACGTCCCTGTTCGACCACAGCCCACTGCAATTTCATCGAAAATCAAATGTACTTGATAGCGATCGCAAAGGCGTCGTATTGCCGCTAAATAGGAGGGGTCATGCATTGCCATACCAGTAGCGCATTGTACGAGAGGTTCGATGATTACCGCTGCAATGTGAGATGCGCGTTGTTGCAGTAATGCTTCCATGGCCTCGATCGCACGCTGTGCTACATCTGCTGCCGTTTCCCCAGCCAAGGCGTTACGTGCATCAGGAGACATGACGACGTGCGCCTGGCGTAACAATGGCCCGTAAGCGTCGCGAAACAGACTGACGTCAGTCACTGCCAATGCGCCAATTGTTTCTCCATGGTAGCTACCTTGCAGGCAGACAAATTCCTGCTTGTTTCCCTGATTTAGATTGCGCCAGCTATGAAAACTCATTTTTAGCGCGATTTCTACGGCCGAAGCACCATCACCGGCATAGAAACAATGTCCAAGGGCATGTCCGGTTAATGCGGATAGTCGCTCTGACAGGTTCACTACAGGTTCATGGGTGAACCCAGCCAGCATGGCATGTTCAAGTTGATCCAATTGCTCTTTGAGGGCATCGCCAATGCGTGGGTTGGCGTGACCAAATAGATTTACCCACCAGGAGCTGATGGCATCCAGATAGCGTTTGCCATTGGTATCGTACAGCCAGGCCCCTTGCCCACGGTTGATGGCAGTTAAGGGTACGGTTTCGTGGTGCTGCATCTGTGTGCAGGGATGCCAGACGCTCTGGAGACTGCGTTCTACTAACGATGGTGAGGATAATGCATTAGGCTTCAATCGATACTCCTTGAGTGTGGCCTTGATTAGTGTGTTTTACATTCGCGGTTTTGGATGCGAGTAGTGTTAATGCCGCAATGAGTTGATTAACATGTGCATGGTTATGTATTGCTGACAAGCTGATACGTAGACGTGCGGTATGTTTGGGAACAGTGGGCGGTCGTATGGCAGGTACCCAAATACCCTGCTCACGCAGGCCTTGCATGAGATCCAATGCAAGCTGGTTGTCTTTCACGATGAGCGGCTGAATGGCAGTTTCTGATGGTAATAAATGCCACGGCAATGAGGAGAGTCCTTCTCGCAATTGCGTGATCAGGTTTTGCAGATGTTGTCGACGCGCGTCACCGTATTCAATCAGTTGCAAGCTGGCGAGTAAGGACGATGCCAATACAGGGGGAGCTGCTGTGGCAAAAATATAGGTGCGCGCGGTTTGCATCAACCATTCAATCACTGTAGCATTTCCTGCAACAAAAGCTCCCGCAACTCCAGCAGCTTTTCCAAGCGTAGCCATATAGATTACGCGCGAAAGTTTGTCAGAGGATGGCAATGCGAAATGAGACATACTGCCACGTCCTTGTGGGCCAAGCACGCCGAAGCCATGGGCATCGTCGAGCAAAAGCCAGGCATCATAGCGCTCACACAGAGCAATCAGTTCCGGTATTGGGGCGATCGTGCCATCCATGCTGAATACAGCATCGCTGAGAATGAGCTTGCGAGGACTGGTATTTTTTGCCAGGAGATGCTCTAAGCGTGCCATGTCACCATGCGGGTAGACACGAAATTCGGCATTGGATAAACGTGCTCCATCAATCAGACAGGCATGATTGAGCCGATCAGAAAAGATGGTGTCACCGGCTTTTACCAACGCCGGTATGATGCCAACATTCGCCATATAGCCATTGACGAAATAGAGCGCTCTTGGCATGCCAACAAAAGTAGCGATCGCT
>JAATGO010000202.1 GCA_015654605.1 Betaproteobacteria bacterium | reverse complement strand
GATCGCTTTGAAACCATCGAACGACACTGTAATATCTTCCAGATATAAAATGGCGCCGTGCGTAGTATCCAGACCATCTTGCTTGATCCTTTCGTAGACAGTCCCCTGTTCACCATGTTCGTCATGATCGTGATGCGCGTGATGCGTCATTGGTGTTGCATGATGATTGATTTCGCTCATGCAGCCTCCTGATGCTGTTTCTTTAATTTTTTGATGACACCGAGAATGCCTTGTGGCATGAATAGTGTTACCAAAATAAAAATCAGGCCTAATGCATATAGCCATAAATCCGGAAAAGCGGCAGTGAACCAGCTTTTCAATCCATTGACAGTGAAGGCGCCAATGATGGGGCCAAGCAAGGAGCCACGTCCACCGACAGCAGCCCAGATTACCATCTCGATAGAGTTAGCAGGGGACATTTCTGAAGGGTTGATAATACCTACCTGAGGGACATACAATGCACCTGCAATGCCACACAGTACAGCTGATAACGTCCAGACGAAGAGTTTGAACCACAGAGGGTTGTAGCCAATAAACATAAGTCGAGATTCAGAATCGCGCACGCCTTGTAGAACCCGCCCCAATTTAGAAGTGACAATGACGCGGCATAGTAATAGTGCGCCGAGCAAACATGCCAGAGTCACGAGATAAAGTACGGCTTTGGTGGAAGGTGCCGTAATGGAATAACCGAGGATGCGCTTGAAATCGGTGAAGCCATTATTGCCACCAAAGCCTGTATCATTGCGGAAAAACAATAACATGAAAGCAAAGGTCATCGCTTGCGTAATGATGGAAAAATAAACTCCCTTGATGCGTGAGCGGAAGGCGAAGTAGCCGAAAATGAAAGCGAGCACTCCAGGTGCCAATACGACGAGTAGCATGGAAAACCAGAAGTGTTCTGTCATCCACCAATACCATGGATATTGCTTCCAGTTGAGGAAGACCATAAAGTCTGGCAAATGACTTTGATATACCCCATCACGGCCAATGGCGCGCATCAAATACATGCCGTGTGCATAACCACCGAGGGCAAAGAAAACACCATGGCCTAATGATAGGATGCCGGTATAACCCCATACCAGATCCAATGCCAGTGCAGCCATCGCATAGCACATGAATTTTCCTGTGAGTGCAATAGTGTAGCTGGAAATATGCAGCGCATGTCCTTCTGGAAATACCAAATTAAGAATTGGCAATATACCTAGTAACACTGTACACAGGATAATACCGATCCATGCTGGACGGGAGAACAGAGATGATTGAGGAATCAGGATACTCATTCCACACTCCTACCCTTGAGGGCGAACAGACCTTGCGGACTTTTTTGAATAAAGATGATGATAAATACCAGGATGGCGATTTTGGCAAGCACGGCACCAGCGACTGGCTCCAAAAATTTGTTAACTTCACCGAGGCCGAAAGCGGCAATAATTGTTCCCGCCAGTTGGCCGACACCTCCCAGCACGACAACCATAAATGAGTCCACAATATAATTTTGTCCAAGGTCGGGGCCAACATTTCCTAATTGAGATAGTGCCACGCCACCAAGACCTGCGATACCGCAGCCGAGGCCAAATGTCATCATGTCAATCTTGCTGGTAGCGACCCCTACGCAGTCCGCCATACGTCGGTTCTGCGTGACGGCACGAACAAATAGGCCGAGTCGGGTTTTGTTCAGAATTAGCCAGACAGCAAATACCACTAGTAGCGAGAAAAAGATAATGACAATCCGATTATATGACAGTACCAAGGAACCAAGTACGGTGACGCCACCTGACATCCAACTGGGATTGGCAACTTCCACATTTTGCGCACCAAAAATCGTACGGACCAGTTGCATCAGCATCAAACTGATTCCCCAGGTACATAACAATGTTTCCAGCGGACGACCATAAAGCCAGCGGATGACGAGGCGTTCCAGCACAATGCCTACGGTACCAGCAACGATGAAGGCAGCAGGTAGCGCTACGAGTAGATAAGCATCTAGCGCGGCTGGGAAATAGTGACGGAAGAGGCTCTGGCAGACATAGGCGGTATAAGCGCCGATCATGAGGAATTCGCCATGTGCCATGTTGATAATGCCCATTAAACCGAAGGTAATGGCTAATCCCAATGCGGCGAGTAGTAGGACACTTCCCAATGAGATGCCGTAAAACACTTTTCCGGCAAATTCGGTGACGGCGATATGGTGATCTAGTGCTGCCAGAGTGCGCATAACTTCGGTACGCACCCCCGTATCTGGTTCAACGTAGCTGCCATCTGGATTTTTTTCCAACATGTGCGCCAATGCTGGTCGTAGATTGGCATCAGTTGTGTCAGCAAGTGTCTTGACGGCAGATTGGCGTGTCGCGGCATCTGGAGCGAGTAGATTGGCCGTTGCAATCACCTGCTGCAGAATGTCTTTAACGTCGTTATCAGTTTCTTTTTCCAGTGCCTTGTTGATCAAAGGTATTTGCGCTGGATCGGCATTTTTCAGCAACGCGTTGGCAGCGGCCAAACGGGCATTACGATCACCAGTAAATAATTGGAGGCCGGATAATGCTGCTTCAACGACACCACGCAAGCGGTTATTGACACTGATACCCTCGGCATCGTCTGGAATGGCTCCAGCCTTGTCTGTGGCAACATTGTACGCATCCGTATCGCTCATGATCAGGATGTCGCCGGCTGGAGTGAAGTACAGTGTGTCATTGTTAAGGGCGTCTAACACCTTTTTTGCATCAACGTTGGCAAGTGCTGCAATTTTTGTGACGGCAGCGATACGTGCGTCGGGGTCGTCGCCAGCCAATGGTTTCAATAACTCAGGAGAAATAGCAGCTTGCACACTGAATGCCTGCGCGTATAGCCAACCAGTGAGGAAGATTAGAGCAAGAAATTTAGGAAAGTTTCTCATGTTTCTTTTCATCGATGCGCCGAGGCAGGGAGAGATGGTGCATGTGCATAACCGTTTGCGCGACGATGAGTAGGCAATTGCTTACTCATCGTTTCTGAGACAGTCATTGAACCGAACTGAGGCATCCTGATGGTAAAGATAGGAGCACATCTGGCATAGTGCTGGATGACGTCTGATAATGCATCGACATTATCTGTCGGCACAAACAACATCCAATCTATGCTAGCCCCGTTTTCACATGGTCGTTTTGTTAGCCTGATCGGCAATCAGGCATCGACTCTTCTGGGCACTTTCAGAGTACGCGAGGCTTATAACTTTTGCTTGCCTTCGTTGCCAGGGATATACGGACTCCATGGTTGTGCACGAATTGTCGTTTTAGTTTTGTTGACGACATTGAACTGACCATCTGCCCTGATTTCACCAATCATGACTGGTTTGTGTAAGTGATGATTGGTCTTGTCCATTTCGAGTTCATATCCTGACGGCGCCTTGAATTTTTGCCCCGCCATAGCGGCAATCACTTTATCCGTATCAGTCGATTTCGCCTTTTCGACAGCTTGCTTCCACATATGGATACCGACATAGGTAGCTTCCATCGGATCATTTGTTACGACCGTATTGGCGTTAGGCAGATTTTTGGCAATGGCATATGCTTTCCATTTCTTGATGAATGCAGCGTTGACTGGATTTTTAAGTGATTCAAAATAATTCCAGGCGGCCAGGTGACCAACCAATGGCTTGGTATCGACCCCGCGTAATTCTTCTTCACCAACGGAGAAGGCGACTACAGGAACATCCGTGGCTTTAAGGCCTGCATTGCCCAGTTCTTTGTAGAAGGGAACGTTAGAGTCTCCATTGATGGTAGAGATCACCGCTGTTTTTCCACCCGCAGCAAATTTTTTGATATTCGCAACGATGGTTTGATAATCAGAATGACCAAACGGGGTATAGACTTCGTCAATATCACTATCCTTGACGCCTTTGCTGTGGAGGAATGCGCGCAGGATTTTATTGGTAGTACGTGGGTAGACGTAGTCAGTGCCCAACAAGACAAAGCGTTTTGCACCACCGCCCTCTTTTGACATCAGGTATTCAGTTGCAGGAATAGCCTGCTGGTTAGGCGCGGCGCCAGTGTAAAACACATTTTTTTCTAATTCTTCACCTTCGTACTGTACTGGATAAAATAGCAGACT